>CAYZAF010000149.1:0-7022 GCA_964476435.1 uncultured Syntrophaceae bacterium | reverse complement strand
TTGCTGGCAAAACCGAATACCTGTGCGTATCTCCGGTTCACGAATGCGAGGGTCTGGCCAGTTGTGACGATCGCAATGGCGTCGCCGGCATGCTCCACCACCACTTTGTACCGCTCCTCGCTTTCGCGGAGGGCCTCTTCCGCCCTTTTCTGCTGCGTTATGTCGACAATGACCGAGCGGACGGCGCTCACCTGTCCGTTCTCGCTCAAAGGCACGCTGTCAATGTGGGCCAGGAAGGAAGAGCCGTCTGTCCTTTCCATCTCCAGCTCGCATACCCCGCCTTTGCCCTGTCCCACCACTGACCGAAGATGAAAAGAAAAGTCCTCTTGGTATTGATGCGCTACGAGGCTGGAAAACGGCAGGCCGAAGAGCGGCCGTTCTTTCGAGCGCAGCAGGTTGACGCCCGCCTGGTCGACCTCCTTCACCAATCCCCGGGGATCCATGACAAAGGAGCCGGCATGGGCTGCTTCTTCTCCCGGGGTGTTCTCGGGCCGCTTGACGGACGGCGCGCCAACCCTTCTCGTCTCTTCCCCTGTCGATGGTATTGGGGAGGCGGCATGGGTTGTTTCGGCGAATTCGGCCGGAGGCGGAGGTCCGTCCCGTCCCTCCGCGAACGGGAACAATCCGCCTTGCTTGCTTCGGTCAATGGCAGCTAACGCTTTCAGGCGCTTGGATCTCTTCTCTTCCATCGGATCACCCGGCCTATCCCCGCCAAAGTACCCGATCTTCTGCTAAGGGTCCCTCTTGTGAGGTCCTCGAAAAGACTCACCCGGCAGGAGCGTCTATTGCGTACTCTTGTTGGTTTGCATGTATTATATCAGATAGACCGAGGATAGGGTAAAGTAAAGTTTTTTTACCGACACCTACCTGCGGAAAATCCAGAAGATGAGGGTCAAGAGAATACTGACGATGATGCACGTGGTGAGAGGAAAGTAGAAGGTGAAGGAGTCCTTTTTTACGTAGATGTCGCCGGGAAGACGGCCGATGTAGGGAATCTTCTGGCTGAGGACGAGGACCAGACCGATCGCCGCTGCGACGATGCCGAGGATGATGAGCATTTTCCCGAGGGCGGCCATAATCAAGCCTCCTTCACCCCTTCAGGCGGCGAGCTTCACTTATCTTGCCTATCCCCTTTGGCCGCTCGCTTTTTGCCTGTCCCGGAACCTCTCGGCCTCGCTGAAAATGCACCCGCAGTAGCTCTGCCGATAGAGGCCGAGGCGTCTCGATTCGTCCTGCCCTTCCTTCCATCCTTCCCGGAAGTCCCTGTAAAGAAAGGCTATGGAAAGCTTATTGGAGAGGTCATGCGCCACGGCAGCGATCTCGTCGTGGCGCTGGTACCTGCTGTAGAGGAGGGTTGTGGTCACTGCCTCCGCTTTCGTTTCTTTTGCTTTCTTGAATGCCCTGTCGAGGCGCATCCTGTAACACGCGAGGCACCGGTCTTTGCCGAGAGGCAGGGCCGCTTCGAGAAATTGCTCCACCTCGTATGCCTCGTCCGTGAGGATTGGCAGGAGCCGCACTCCAGCAAAAGCCCGCACTGTGTCGAGGCGCTTTTGGAACTCCGTGTAGGGGTGGATATTGGGGTTATAGAAGAACCCCGTCACCTCGTGCCCCTCCCCTTTGAGCTTTTTCAAGGGGTAGACCGTGCAGGGAGCGCAGCAAATATGGAGCAATACCTTCACGGCCTTCCCACCCTCTCTCCTCTCTACCGTGCGCCTTTAGTCAGCCTGCCTGGCCCCCCTCTTTCCTTCGATGGCTGCCTGGGCCGCGGCCAGCCTCGCCACCGTGACCCTGTACGGGGAGCAGCTCACGTAATCGAGGCCTGTGCGGTGGCAGAACTTGACGGAGTTCGGCTCGCCGCCGTGCTCGCCGCATATGCCCACCTTCAGGTTCGGCCGCGTCTTCCTGCCCAGCTCCGTGCCCATTCTCATGAGCTTGCCCACCCCTGCCTCGTCGACCCGCTGGAACGGGTCGTAGTCGAGCACATCCTTCTCCACGTAGAGGCGGAGGAACTTCCCCGCGTCATCCCTGCTCATGCCGAAGGTGGTCTGGGTGAGGTCGTTCGTGCCGAAGGAGAAGAACTCCGCCACCTGCGCGATCTCATCGGCAGTGAGGGCAGCCCGGGGGATCTCGATCATGGTGCCCACTTTATAGTCGATGGTCATCTTTGCCTTGGCGAAGACCTCCTTGGCCACTCGATCGACCACGTCCTTCTGGAGCCTCAGCTCGCGCACGTCTCCCACGAGGGGGATCATGATCTCCGGCTTCACGTCCTTACCCGTTTTCTTGACCTTACAGGCCGCCTCAAAAATGGCCCGCGCCTGCATCTCCGTGATCTCGGGATAGAGAATGCCCAGCCTGCACCCTCGCAGGCCCAGCATGGGGTTGGCCTCCTGCAGGCTCGCTACTTTCGCGGACAGGCGATCGTAGGCAATGCCCATCTTCTTTGCCAGGTCCTTGATGTCCTTCTCTCCGTGGGGCAGGAACTCGTGAAGGGGTGGATCGAGGGTCCTGATGGTAACGGGCAGGCCGTTCATCACCTTGAAGAGGCCCACAAAATCGCCCCTCTGCATGGGGAGGAGCTTGGCGAGGGCCTTTTTTCGCCCGTCGAGGTCTTCCGCCACGATCATCTCCCTGACCGCATCGATTCTCTCGCCCTCGAAGAACATGTGCTCGGTCCGGCACAGGCCGATGCCTTGGGCACCGAAGCTCACTGCGACGGCAGCCTGGTCGGGCTGGTCGGCGTTCGTCCGCACCCCGAGGCGCCTCACCCCGTCAGCCCATGACATGAGGGACTCGAAGTCCCGGTAGACCTGCGATTTCTCGGGCTTGAGCGTCTTGTCCACGAGCACCCTGAGCACCTCCGAGGGAATGGTCTTTACCTCGCCCACGAAGACCTCCCCTGTCGAGCCGTTTATGGAGATGTAATCGCCTTCGCGGACCGTCTTGCCCTTTATCTTGATCGTCTTCGTCTTATAGCTGATGTCGAGATCGCCGCATCCGGCAACGCACACCTTCCCCATCTGCCTTGCCACGAGCGCCGCGTGGCTCGTCATGCCGCCGCGGGACGTGAGGATGCCTTGGGCCGCGTTCATGCCCCGTATATCCTCAGGGGAGGTCTCGATCCTGACGAGGATTACCTTTTCTCCCCGGCCTGCCCAGCCTTCCGCATCCTCCGCGTTGTAGACCACCTTGCCCGTGGCAGCGCCCGGTCCGGCGTTTAAGCCTTTGGTCACCATCCTCCCGTCTTTGAGTGCCTTTTCGATTTCCTTGGGGTCGAAGATGGGGCGAAGGATCTGGTTAAGCCCGTCAGGACTGACCCTCATCAATGCCTCTTCCTTGTCGATGAGCCCCTCCCTCACCATGTCTACCGCGATCTTGAACTCGGCGAAGGCCGTTCTCTTGCCCGTTCTCGTCTGGAGCATCCACAGCTTCTTCCGCTGGATGGTGAATTCCACGTCCTGCATGTCCTTGAAGTGGCGTTCCAGGGTGGCCCTGATGCCCAGGAGCTGCTTGTACGCCTCGGGCATCTCTTCCTCAAGGGACTTGATGGATTTGTCCGATTTCTGCTTCTTGTTTATGGGCAGCGGCGTGCGGGTGCCTGCAACCACATCTTCCCCCTGGGCGTTGAGGAGATACTCGCCGTAGAACATGTTCTCCCCGGTCGACGGATTCCGGGTAAAGGCCACTCCCGTGCCAGAATCCTGCCCGATGTTGCCGAAGACCATGGACTGAACGTTGACTGCGGTCCCCCAGGAGGCAGGTATATCGTTCAGCTTCCGGTAGGCAATGGCCCGCGCGTTCATCCACGACTTGAAGACCGCGCCTATGGCTCCCCAGAGCTGCTCAACGGGATCCTCGGGGAAGTCCACGCCCAGTTTCTTCTTTATGGCTTTCTTGAAGCGCGCCACCAGGTCTTTCAGATCCTCGATTGAGAACTCGATGTCGAGCTTGATACCTTTGGCCTTCTTCTTCTCGTCGATGATCTCTTCGAAGGGGTCCTCCTCTTCCTTGCTCTCGGGTTTCAGGCCGAGGACCACGTCGCCGTACATGGCGACGAACCGCCTGTAGCAGTCCCAGGCAAACCACTCGTTGCCCGTAAGCTCGGCGAGAGCCTTGACCGTGGTCGCATTGAGGCCCAGGTTGAGGACGGTGTCCATCATCCCCGGCATGCTCGCCCGGGCTCCCGACCGTATGGAGAGGAGGAGCGGGTTCTTCGGGTCTCCGAAACGCATGCCCATGAGCTTCTCCACCTTCTTCAGGTTGGCGAGGACATCCCCGCGCAGCCCCTCAGGGAGCTGCATGTTCCTCTCGTAGAACGCCGTGCAGACCTCAGTGGTAATGGTAAAGCCCGGCGGCACCGGGATGCCGAGATTGACCATCTCTGCGAGGTTTGCCCCTTTCCCCCCGAGAAGATTCTTCATACCGCTGTCGCCTTCCGCCTTCTGACCCCCAAAAAAATAGACATACTTGGCCATCATCTCCTCCTCGTGAATGTGGTTTAGATTTTAGGAAAGCTCTTCTACCCTGATCTTGGAGAAGTCGCCGAATCTCAGAAACAAATCCTTGATCCGCGCGAGTAGGGAGAGCCTGTTGTTCTTCACGATTTCGTCGTCCACCATGACGAAAACCTTGTCGAAATACCTGTCGATAGTCTCCTTGAAGCCGACGAGGACCCTGATCGCCTCTCCGTAGCGGCGCTCGGTCAGCTCCTTAAGATAGACGTCCTTTCTGGCTTCAAGGAGCTCGTAAAGGTCCCGCTCCTCGTCGTGCTCGAACAGATCAGGCGCGATCGTCCGTTCCCCGTTCAAGGATTTCGTGATGTTGTACACCCTCTTGAACCCCACCATGAGCCTCGTGAACGCCTCGATCGACTCCTGCGTCTCGAGGGCGCGAAGCCTTAAGAAACCGTCGTATATGTCCTCGACCACATACGGCAGCACCGCGTTCACGAACTCCTGGTTATGCCCCTCCTCCATGAGGAGAAACTTGAATCTCGTGGCCATGAACTCGGAGAGCGTCTCCTTAAGGGTCTCGAGGGGGACCTTGCCTTCGGCCGTGGTCAGGGAAAAATAGGCTTTTTCGAACACGTCCGGCAGGGGCAGGTGAAAGGCCTTATTGATGACGATCCTTATGCTCCCGATGGCCTGACGCCGAAGAGCAAAGGGGTCGAGGCTCCCCGTAGGGGTGATGGCCACGGCGAAGAATGCAACGAGGGAATCGAGCTTGTCCGCGAGGGCCATTACTGAGGCGAGGTCGCTGGCCGGCAACTCCCCTTCCGTGCCTTTCGGAAAGTAGTGCTCCTCGATCGATCGGGCCACCTCCCCGTCCTCTCCCTGGCAGAGCGCATATATGCTCCCCATGGCACCCTGAAGCTCCGGGAACTCTCCCACCATGTGCGTGAGAAGGTCGGCCTTGATCAACTTCGCGGCCCGTCCCACCTCGGACTCGACGGCGAGGCCAAGGACCGAGGCGAGGTAAAGGGCGATCTCCTTTACCCTCTCTGCCTTTTCTTTGAGGTTCCCAAGGCGCTTGTGGAACTTGACCGCTTCGAGCCTCTCGTAGAGCGAGTCGAGGGGGATTGATTTGTCCTCCTCGAAAAAGAACTTGGCATCGGCGAGGCGGGCCCGGAGCACCCGTTCATTGCCCCTTATTACCTCGGCTGGCAAGATAGGCACCGTGTTCGCGAAAAAAATGAAGCCTGGCATGAGGGGACCCTTCTTCTCTTTCAGGGGGATGTACCGCTGATGGCCCTTCATCACGTTCACGAGCACGGCCTCGGGAAGATCGAGATACTCACGCTCGAAGGAGCCCACGAGGCCGTGGGGATACTCGGTGATGTATTGGATCTCCTCCGTGAGGTCCCTATCGATCACGGCACTAGCTCCCTTATCTGCCTCGATGGCGCGTATGGCGTCAGTCATCATGGCGGCCCGCTCCTCTTCATCCGCCACGACGTAGTGCCTTCTCATCTCGTTCAGATATGCGGCAGCATCACTGATCTCCACGTCCCCCGCCGACAGAAAGCGGTGCCCCTTCGACATCCTTCCGCTCGTGATGCCGGCGACCTCGAACGGGATGATTTCGCTGCCCAGGAGGGCCACAACCCAGTGGATGGGCCGCGCGAACTCAAAGGCGCCGCTGCCCCATCGCATGCGCTTCTGGAAAGGGATGCGCCCGATCGCGTCCGGAAGCATCTCTCCCAGGACCTCCCGAGTCTGTCTGCCCGCCTCTACCTTTTCCACGCAGACAAGGTCGGCGTTCTCCTTTTTCCGGATCGAAAGCTGCGAGACGTCCACGCCCTGGGACCTGGCAAAGCCCACGGCCGCAGGGCCGGGCCTTCCTTCGGCGTCAAAGGCGCGTGCAGCAGGGGGGCCGAATCGCACCGTCGTCGTCTCCGCCTGCTTCTCTTCCATGGCATCGATGAGAACAGCCAGCCTCCGGGGCGTGCCGAAGAGCCTCATTGTGCCGTGGCCTATCCTGAGAGCGCTCAGGCCCTCCTCAAGGAGCTTCGAGAGGCCGACTTCGGCGGGCCTTATGAAGCGTGCGGGCAGCTCCTCGCACCCTATCTCGAGCAAGAACGGCTTCATCTGGCCATTTCCTTAAGGAGGGGGAAGCCCATCTCTTCCCGCTTTCTCACGTAAAGTTCGGCGCACATCTTCGCGAGGCTCCTCACCCTGGCAATGTAGTTCGCCCGCTCCGTGACGCTCAGGGCCCCCCTCGCTTCGAGTACGTTGAAGGTGTGGGAGCATTTGAGGCAGAAATCATAGGCAGGATAGACAAGTCCAGCGTTCCTGGCGAGCCTCTCCCCTTCCGCCTCGTAGCTGTCGAAAGCCTTCCGGAGCATCTCCTTGTCAGCCTCCTCGAAGTTATACGTGGAATACTCCCGCTCGGCCTCAAGATAGAGGTCCCCGTAGAGGACCTTTTCGTTCCACCGTATGTTGCGGAAATTGTCCACATCCTGAAGGTACATGACGATTCTCTCGATCCCGTAGGTGATCTCCACCGTGATGGGAGAAAGCTCG
>CAYZAF010000148.1:0-4933 GCA_964476435.1 uncultured Syntrophaceae bacterium | reverse complement strand
CGGAGCGGCCGCGAGCACCGTGGTCCGCTCTCTTTCAATCGTCTGCAATACCTTAACCGCGTCGAACTTCTCCTCCATGATCAGCGTATAGCCGTAGTAGAGCCACCCCATCTGGGTAGTGCTCACACCGGCCGACGTGAAAAACGGAAAAGAAGTCTGGAGCTTGTCATAGGCGTGATGGCATCGCCACACCCCGCGCGCCGCGCCTGAAAGCCTTCCGTTCGCGACCTTGTTCGCCTGAGTGAGGACGACCCCCTTTGGATTGCCGGTAGTGCCTGAAGTGAATATCAAGTCCGCTTCGTCTTCTGCACCAATCGCAACTTTCGGCGGCGAGCCGTTTTCTTTCAGGAGATCTGAAAAGGAAGTCGCCCAGGGCGGGGCAGCCTCACCCTGCCTTCCCATCCATATGACGTTCTTGAGGTCTGCTCGCAGAGCTTCTACCCTTGAAACCAAATCAACGCCGACAGCGATGTGCTCAGCATCCGAGTTCCGCACCATATACTCGACTTCTCTCGCGACAAACCTGGTATTTACGGGAACGAAGACGGCGCCGATCTTTTGCACGGCTAGGTACACGTAGATGCACTCTATACAATTGTCCTGAATAAAGGCAACTTTCTGCCCCTTCTTTACCCCCAGGCGGTCCAATCCCGCCGCGACACGGCTCGCCATCCGATCCAACCCTGCCCAGCTTTGGTACGCCCAGTTCCCGGTTTGACAGGATATGGATGCGAGAGCCTCGCGATTTCCGAAATCCTCCACGTTCCTCTCGAGCATTTCCCTTATCGTTCGCGGCTCCTTCCACATTTTTTCGTCTCCTCCGCGTTTGATCTGCCTTCCGAGGTAGCTTGCTTTTTCGCTGTGTCGAAGCCGGCGACACCGCCTATTTTAGCCTGCCGAGGATCTAATCAGTTGACCCCACAAAACCAAGTGGCGGCAGGATGAGCCGCCTGTTCTTCCGCCATGGAGCCCGCTTCATCCTGCCAGCCTCTCCCCGATTTTTGCCAGTTCGCTTTCGGCGCTTCCAAACGATGTATTCCACGACCTTGCCTGCCGGTAGTACAGGCCGATATCGCACTCCTGCGTCACGCCTAAGGCGCCGTGCAGTTCCACACATATCTTCGCCACCCGGACGAAAGCCGTGCCTGTCCAAGTCTTAGCCACGCTGGCCATAGTCTGGCAAGGAACGCCGAAATTCATCATCGAGGCCGCTTTGTAGACAACATCTCTGGAACTCGCAGCATCCATCCACACGTCGGCGAGAGAGTGTTGGACCACTTGAAAGGACCCAATAGTACGGCCATACTGAACGCGCTTCTTCACATAGGCGTTGGTTATTCCCAAACACGCCTCTATACCGCCCAGCATCTGAGCGCTCCTGAAGACCTTAGCCTTCTCGAGAATGTCCTGCAGCACGCTCCAACCTCCACCCTCCTGTCCAAGCACGTTTTCCTTGGGTACAACGACCCCGTGGAATTCGATCTCGTACTGTCTTTCGAGCCCTATGGTAGGGATAGCCCTGATCGACAGCCCTGGGCTCTTGCCATCTACAATAAATAGCGTCACGTTTTCCTCGGGGGCCCCTTGATCGCCCGTCCTCGTGACGCATATGAGGTAGTCCGCAATCTGACCATTCTCGACGAATCGCTTCTTGCCCGTAATCCTATAGCCCTCGCCATGAATCTCAGCTCTCGTCTCGATCGCTGAGGCGTCAAAAGACATGTGAGGCTCGCTCACGGCCAGGGCGAATTTCACTCGCCCTTCGGCGATGGCTGGCAGGAACAATTCCTTCTGGGACTCGGTACCCACGTTCAGTATGGGGAGTGCCCCCAATACGATGGTAGAAAAGAAGGGGCTCGGCACAAGGCCGTATCCCATTTCTTCCAGCATGGCAGCCAACTCCACGAAATCGGGGGATGCACTACCCAAGCCGCCGTATTCCTCGGGGATAGCCATTCCCATCCACCCGAGCTCGGCCATCTTTCGCCAGAGCGCCTCCGAATGGCCCGTCTCACTCGCGGCTATCTCTCTCACTACTTCTTTTGGGCATTCCTTGTCTAGAAATTCACGAACAGCAGACTTCACCATATGCTGGTCTTTGCTCAAATCAAGATCCATCTACAACCCCTCTTTCGGCTTACGTTCTGGGCAGTTTCAAACCCGTCCAGGCAATCAGGTTTCTCTGGATTGCTGAGCTTCCGCCTGCCAAGAGCAATCCCACTCGCGACTGACAGAGGTGCTCGTACACTCCACTCAAGGGCGCCCATCCGCATCCTTCACCGACCTGACCCTCAAGGCCCATAATTTCGCAACCCGTCTGGGCCAACCTCATCCCCGTTTCCGAGTTGATGACCTTTAGGGCGGAGGCATAGGGCGTGGTGGTGATGGTATCTGCTCCTCGATCCACAAGGTGTGCAAGTCTATAACAAAAGCAACGGGCGACCTCTATTTCTACCATGCGCTCCGCGAGCTGCCTGCGATAAACGGTGTTCTCGATCAGGGGCTTGCCGTCACACGACGTCCTCTTCGCGAAGTCGACCAACTCCTCCAGTTGCCTCGTCTGAAGCCCTATGTCCATAGCCATCCCCATTCTCTCCTGGTTCATGATTATCCTTGTGACCTGCCACCCCTTGTTCTCTTCGCCCAACCTGTTTTCTAGCGGCACTTCCACGTTGTCGAAGAAAACCTCGTTGAAGGAGTGGGTCCCATCCATCATGACAACAGGGTTAACGGTAATGCCCGGCGTCTTCATATCTACCATCAGGACGGTAAGCCCCTTCTCCTTGCCCGGGCTCGTTCTGACGAGAAGGAATATCCAGTCGGCCCGATGGGCATTCGACGTCCATGTTTTCTGCCCGTTGACGACATAGCGGCCACCCTTTCGTTCGGCTGCGGTTCGCAGGGATGCCAGATCAGATCCCGCGTCCGGCTCGCTCCAGCCCTGGCACCACATGATCTCGCCGGCTCCCATGCGCGGCAGGTAATAATGCCGCTGTTCATCCGTTCCCATTGCCATAAGAGCGGCCTTGAGCATATCGAGGCCAAAGGCGTCGATTCCCGGCGCCTTATGATAACCGGCCACTTCGTTCAACATGACGAACTCCATCGCCGGCGCTTCCTGCCCCCCGAATTCTTTGGGCCATGTTCGCGTGAGCCACCCCTTCTGCGCGAGCTTCCTTGCCATCTTTCGATGGAAGGCCCAGTTCTCGTCGCTGATGAAAGGCCATTCAACTCCACCCTGCCACCCTTCCGGCGCCTCTTTCATGGCCTCGCGATAGAATTCGGCAAATTGCCTTCTGAGTTCCTCCTGCGCAGGAGTAAATTGGTAATCCATATCTCCTTCCTCGTTTGGGAGGGGGCTATCTGTTCACGATAACGACAGAACAGTTCCCGCCCATGCCGATGGTGTGTCCCAGCCCTGCGCGGGCACCCTCTAGCTGCCTTGGTCCTGCCTCTCCGCGCAGCTGATAGACGATCTCGGCTATCATTGCCAGGCCTGAGGCTCCTACGGGTTCTCCCTTGCAGGTGAGGCCACCTGAGATGTTCACGATAGGCCTCTTACTGCTTCCAAAGGCAGTTACTCCTTCATCGATCAGCCGTGGGGCCTCTCCCATTTCGCATATCCCGAGCAGTTCCGTCTCTATGATTTCCGAAGCAGCGTCCGTGTCCTGCAACTCGACGATATCCAGATCGTGGGGCCCTATTCCCGCTTCCTCATAGGCTTTTTGCGAGACGAATGTCGTGATTTCATAGGGGGTATCCGTGTAGGTAATCCCGTGCATCTGCGGCAATGCCATGCCGCCGAAGATCGACCCCTCGATCGGGGTTCCCACCGCCGCGGCCGCCACATAGACGGGCTTTGTGGTAAACTGCTTCGCCTTGGCCTCTGTGCACAGTATTAGCGCCGCTGCTCCCTCGTTGGGTGAGCACAGCATGAACGAAGTCAGGGGCTCGCATACCATTGGAGCATTCAATACTTCTTCTTCTGTGACCGGTGTTCGCCACATCGCGTTCGGGTTAAGGACGCCCTGTTTTCTGTTCTTGACGATCACCCTGGCAAATTGCTCCCGGGTAGTCCCATACAACGCCATATGCCGCCGCCCGCGTGATGCAAACCCGAAAGGAGTGAGGTTCTGGCCTGTCTTCTCCATCCAGGAAGGCCATATGTCCATTTTGATGAACCCCTGCGGCATCTTGTCTATGCCGAGGGCCAGGACGACGTCCGCCCTGCCGCCCCGTATCGCGTCAACTCCCATCCTGATGCACGTTCCGCCCCCTGCACACGCGTTCTCAATATTGACGATGGGCATGCCGTTGAGACCAAAGGGCGCGAGTATGCTGTGGCCCGCGCTGACGGGACCGATCATGGTGGAACAATACGCAGCGCCCATTTCCTTGAAACTAATGCCTGCATGTTTCAGAGCTTTGTCGACAGCGCTTCTCCCTATCTCCTGAAAGCTCATGGCAGGATTGATTCCCCTTTTGTCGGGATAGCGGTTAAAAGGATGAATACCGGCTCCAATAATGGCTATCTTTTCCATTGTTCGCCCCTCTCTATATGAGTAGTTCCTCTCATTTCTTTGGATCGTAAGTGAAGCAGACGACATCGTTCCCCTCCTCGTCCGTGTAAAGTGTTTCCAACATGAGCTCAGCTTCCATGCCGACCTTCAGCTTAGAGGTATCGGTTTCGTTTATCCGTGTGCAGATGATAATGCCTTCGTCGAGCGCCACCAGCCCCAGGCCGAAAGGTATCTTCCCCTTATAGCCTCCGCCGGGCGGTGCATAGCAACAGTTCGTATACGTCCAAAGCTTTCCTTTTCTCCCAAGCTTCGTGTCCCTTATGTTTTCCTGTGAGCCGCAAAGATGGCATCTGTCGACCTTAGGGAAAAAATATCTGCCGCATGCAGCACAGATGCTTCCGTTGAGATATATC
>CAYZAF010000147.1:0-2258 GCA_964476435.1 uncultured Syntrophaceae bacterium | reverse complement strand
AAAAGAGGTGCCGGGCGACATTGGAGATGGGGTATGCAGACAGTACGAGAAGCTATGCGGACGCTCGGGAAGGGCCGACCTTGCAGTCGCGGTAAGGTCCAGCGGGGTGGCGGAGGATGCGGCCTTCGCAAGCTTTGCAGGACAGTTTGATACCTACCTCAATGTCAAAGGCGAAAGCGAGCTGGCGCGCAGCATCAAGAAATGCTGGGCAAGCCTTTTTACCGCTCAAGCCATGAGCTACCGGATGGAGAAAGGGCTGCCCTCCGACGGTGGCGGGATAAGTGTCTGCGTGCAGAGGATGGTAGACGCTCGTTCTGCTGGCATATGCTTCACAATCGATCCGGTTACCGGAGACCCGACCAGGATGGTCATCGAGGGTGGCTGGGGCATGGGTGAAGGCGTGGTCCAGGGTATAGTCACCCCGGACAGATACATCGTTCACAAGGAAACGTTAGAGCTGGAGATGGCAATCATAGGCGACAAAAAGATCCGTATCGTGCCTGCCGAGAACGGGACCCGGCAGGAGGAGGTGCCGTTGGATGAACGCGAATGTCCCTGTCTGACCGATGAAGAGGTAAGAAGGCTAGCCGAATGGGCCAAAGCCGTGGAGGCTCACTTCGGCGCTCCGCAGGATATGGAATGGGTTGTCGACCGCGATTCGCCGTACCCTGAGAATCTGTTCTTCGTCCAGACGCGCCCCGTCACGGTCCTGCCTGAGTGGAAGAAACCTGCCAGCAAAGTCATGGAAAGCATGGTGAGCCTGACGAGGCGGATGGGAAGGCTCTAGCATTCTTCCATGGACTTGGGGCCGAATATCGAGTTTTTCAAAACTAGGTATGGGAAAGATTACCTAAGGAGGGTACTATGAACAGAGTCGCTGTGATCACCGGGGCTTCCGGGGGCATAGGGAAAGAAGTGGCGCGCCAGTTTGCGGCTGACGGAACCAAAGTGGTCCTGAATTATTTCTCGTCGAAAGAGGCTGCCGAAGAGCTTGCGGGAGAGATCAACGGAAAGAGCGCTGACATGGCGTTCGCCTTCAAGGCAGACCTCGCCAGATACGAGGAAGTGGAGGCAATGGCTCAGGAGACGGTCAAGAGATGGGGAGGAATCCATGTCCTCGTGAACTCTGCCACGGGAGGGCCCATAAACACTCCTTTTCGTACGATAGACAAATTCGAAGGGGTTCCAATCATCGATACTGACGAGAAGGACTGGGACTGGATCATGAACATAACGCTGAAAGGCGTGTTTAACTGCATCAAAGCCATAGCCCCCCAAATGATAAAGCAGAAGGAGGGTCATATTATAAGCATCGGAGCGGCTCCGGGAATCGTAGGCAGGGAAGGGTGGGCAATTTTCAACGCGGCAAAGGGGGGCGTTATCGCCTTGAGCAGAAGCGCTGCCAGGGAGCTGGGTAGGCACAATATAAAGGTGAATATGGTATATCCCGGCTACATTGCCCATCCCGGTCGCGATTGGGAATTCTCGCAGAAGGTCGCGGATTCGACCCTCCTTAAGCGTTTTCAGACCGCCGACGAATTTAGCAGGTTCATCGTCTTCTTAAGCAAGCTGCAAAACGTGTCCGGCCAGAACTACTTCGTGGAGAGCAGGATCGTCGTGTAGCCTTGGGGAGCGCCGTAAAGGAGAAGGGTGATGGGCATCGAGGGAAAGGTTGCGGTAATTGCGGGAGGAGAGGGGCCGCTGGGCAGGGCCGTGACAGGGAAGTTCCTCGCAGAGGGCGCAAGGGCATTTATCGGGTGGAATAGCGCTGAAGAGTGGGAAGAGGCCCGAAGTCTCATTCCGGGAGAGTACGGGGGTCAGGTTGCCGGAATGAAGGTCGATCTGACCAAGGAAGACCAGGCCAGGGCACTGATCGAAAAGGCCAAAGAAAAGTTCGGCTCCATCGACATTCTGCTCCACATGGTTGGCATGTTCTACACGGGCAAGCTGATTTGGGAGACGGACACGTCGATTTTCGAGAAACTGATAGATGTCAACCTGAAGTCCGCCTTCCTCTGCTCGAAATACGCGGTAGCCGACATGCTCGAGAAAGGACGAGGCCGCATCCTATTTTTCTGTGGCGTCGGCGCGTTGAACCCCAAGCCGCGGTTCGGACCGTATGCCTTGTCCAAAAGCGGCTTGATCACCCTCACGCAAGCGCTGAGAGAGGAACTGAAGGATACCGATATTGCCGTCAACACCATCATGTTCAGCATCCTCGACACTCCAAAGACGCGGAAAATACCGGGGTGCCTGCC
>CAYZAF010000146.1:0-3381 GCA_964476435.1 uncultured Syntrophaceae bacterium | reverse complement strand
CCTGATATCTCCGCCCTCGCCAAATCCGTGCTCTACGGGGACTTCCTCTCGCGGGACGAGACCCTTGCGTTCGAGCAGGTGCCCTTCAGCCATCCTCTCTATGTCATGTTCTCTTCCGGCACCACCGGAAAGCCCAAGTGCATGGTCCAGAGCGTCGGGGGAATCCTTATCAATCAGCTCAAGGAGCTCATCATCCACTCCGATTTGACGAGGGACGATACGATCATCTACATGACAGCCCCTTCGTGGATGATGTGGAACTGGCTCGTGGGCGCCCTGGGCGCGGGCTCCAAATTGGTCCTTTTCGACGGCAACCCGGGCTATCCCGACCTGGGAGCCCTATGGAAGCTGGTGGACGATGAGGGGATTTCCTTCTTCGGGACGAGCGCCACGTACATCAACCTCCTCAAGGCAGAGAATTTCAAGCCGAAGGATCTCTTCGACCTGTCCACCCTGAAATCCATGGGACAGACCGGGTCGCCCCTCTCAGCCGAAGGGTTCGAGTATGTGTACCGCTCCATCAAAGAAGACGTGCATTTTAACTCCCTTGCTGGCGGCACTGACATCAATGGCTGCTTCTGCATGGGGACCCCCATTCTTCCGGTCTACGCGGGAGAGCTTCAGGGTCCGGCCCTGGGCATGAAGGTGAAGGCTTACAACGAGAAGGGAAAGCCTGTTTTGGACGAGCAGGGCGAGCTCGTGTGCGAGGCGCCTGCCCCGTCCATGCCCCTCTACTTTTGGAATGACCCGGAATATGCACGCTACAAGGACGCGTACTTCAACGTTTATCCCAACATATGGCGCCACGGGGACTATGTCGCGTTCTACAGCGATACGAGGGGCGTGACGTTCTTCGGCCGGTCGGACGCCATACTGAAGCCCTCCGGGGTCCGCATAGGCACCGCGGAGATTTACAACATCGTGGACAAGTTCGATGAGATCGCGGACAGTCTCGCTATCGGGCAGAATTGGGAGGGGGACCAGCGGGTGCTCCTGTTCGTGAAGCTTGCCTCAGGAGCGGTCCTCACGGACGACGTGAAAGCCAGGATAAGGACGAACCTCAGGGACAAGGCCTCTCCCCGCCACGTGCCTGCCCTGATCGTCGAGGTTCCCGACATCCCTTACACGTTCAACGCGAAGAAGGTGGAGAGCGCCGTGACGAATATCATGAACGGCAGGGCCGTAACGAACCGGGACGCCCTCGCCAATCCCGAGTCCCTCGACTATTTCGAGAAGCTCGTCGCAACGCTCGGGAAATAGAGGGGGTGGACGATGACCCTTGAGGAAATGGAGAAGAGGCTCAGGGCAGTAGAGGATATCGAGGAGATCAAAAAGCTCCACTACCGGTATATGAACGCCCTGGCGTTCGTGGATTGGGATACGATCATCGACTGTTTTGCCGAGGAGAGCTCCATCGACGTCGAATTCGGCGGATTGATCAAGGGCAAAGCGGGGATTGCCAAGTTCTTCAAGGAGATGCTTTCCCAGATCCACAATGGAAAGGAAGGCATCTTCGCGGTCCATCCCCAGATCCGTGTCGACGGCGACCTCGCAAAGGGCAACTGGCTCATGTACATCATGTATGCAGACCATAGAACCTGGCAGTCGCGATACTGGCTTCAGGGGATCTACGATGCCGAATACTTCAGGGTAGGCGGAGCGTGGAAGTTCAAGCATCTGCAGTGGCGGCCCAGGCTGGAGCCGCCGGGTCCCCCGCCTCCGACGATGGCGCCTTGAAAAAAAAATGCACGACCTTTCGAAGGAATGGTACCATGGGAAAGAGCACGTACAGGGAGAGTCTCGGGGGAGGCCATGAGAGTCGCAGTCTATGAAAGGGCGGGATCTATCAGGTTTGAGGAGAGGCCGGAGCCGAAAGCAGGGCCCGGGGAGGTGATTGTACGCGTGAAGTACTGCGGCATCTGCGGCAGCGACCTGCACGCCTACCTCAACGATGGGGCCCTGCCCCCCAACATCGTTTTAGGCCATGAGGTGGTGGGCACCATAGCGGAAATAGGGGAAGGAGTCGAAGGATGGCAGAAGGGCGAGCGCGTGGTGGTGCAGGCGAGCGGCTCGTGCGGAGAGTGCTACTTTTGCCGACGCGGCCGCGCCAACCTCTGCGTCCACGCCATGGAGCGCACCATCGGTCTAGCGCCCGGCTATGACGGCGGGTTGGCCCCTTTCGTGAGGGTGCACTATCCCCGGGATATGCTCCATTTGATCCCCGACGAGGTCTCCTTCGAGGATGCGGTTCTTGTAGATACCATGGGCGTGGCCCTCGGCGCCATCCGCAAGTCATCCTTTCGGCTGGGGGACAACGCAGTGGTAGTCGGAGCAGGGGCCATCGGCCTTTCGACAGTGCAGCTCTTGAGGATAGGAGGGGCGAGGCACATAACCGTGGTCCAGCCTTCCTTGAGGAAGCGGGAGCTTGCCCTCAAGTTCGGAGCGGACGTGGCCCTCAACCCTGCGGAGGAAGGCCCCGGCCTCGCGGGGAAGGTCGCAGGGCTTTACAGCGGCATAGGCGCTGACGTAGCGTACGAATGTGCAGGCACGATCGAGGCATTCCGGGTAGTTTCGGACCTCGTCAGGAGCGGCGGAGAGGTGATGCTCCTGGGGGTGAACGAGAAGGAGACGCCCATCGTCGAGGTAGCTCTGATCGTGAGGGAAATAAGGATGAAGGGCAGCATCGCCTATGGAGAGGAAGAGGTGCACATATGCCTCGACCTCCTCAGGAGGAAGAAGTTCGATACGAAGGACATGATATCCGACATCATAGGACTCGACGATGTGGTCGAAAAGGGCTTCGAGAGGCTAGCGTCGTCAAAGGGGCTCGTAAAGGTGGTCGTTGCTCACTAGGGAAGCCTAACTACGTTTGCGGCACCCGCTCTTATGGGAATTGCCTCTTCGAAGCGCAACGACCCCCTTCCGCTTTCGAAGGCTATTCCCTCAGATTCGGCGGCGCTTGCGCGAACCAGCAGCCCCTTCTGTTGGGCCTCTCCCTTTCTTACCATGAAGACCTCTTCTCTCATAAGAGAAGAGTAACGTTAAGGACCAGATCACCGTCCGCTTTCGAAGGCTATTCCCTCAGATTCGGCGGCGCCTCCGGTGCTGACCCGTCTACACGTAAGACTCGCTCACGCACCGATTGCGGACCCACCCGCGAGGACGGGAATATCATTAGTCGCGGGTTCCTAGCTTTTCTGCTCTGTTCTGTGGTCGTCCGCAAACAGGAGCGCCCTACTGGGGAGCTATGCCTCGGAATCAGGCGCGTGGAGTACGGAGAAGCCCCGCACGAAACGTGCGGGGCTTGCCTCTTGATCCTTCGCACGCTCGTCTTTCGTGACGGGTGGCCCAGCGCCTCCCGGCGATGCGAATCGAGAAGGA
>CAYZAF010000145.1:0-4513 GCA_964476435.1 uncultured Syntrophaceae bacterium | reverse complement strand
CTACAACCTTGCGCTCATACCTGCGGCCTCGGGCGTGCTCTACCCGCTCTTCCACGTCACCATGAAGCCAGAATGGGCGGGGCTGGCCATGGCAATGAGCTCGGTGACCGTCGTCTCCCTCTCGCTCACCCTCAAGAGGTTCCGGCCGACCGCATCCTCGGCATAGCGATCTGCGGCTGAGGCAAGGTGTGGGGTCTGGGCGTCCGGCCGACCGCATGTTCAGGATCGCGATCTGCGGCGCTCTGCTCGCCTCGTGCCCTCCGACGTACGTAAGTACGCCTACGGTCTACGAGGCTCACATAGCATCCACATCTCATCGATCCCTCCATGCGGTCGTCCATTCGCCGCCGGGTCTAGGAAGCCGACCGACCCGGCGATGAAAAAGCGTTTACAAGCACGGCCCCCTTATGGGGCCGCAAATCCCCTTGAGGTGAATACACACTAGTTGAGAGCCCATTTCCCTTAATCTCATCCTCTCGCTCCACCGCTATTTTACCCAGGATCCTTGTGGCCCGTCCGGGAGGGCTGTTCCTTCTCGATTCGCATCGCTGGAGAGCTGGGGTACCCGTTAGCGGAAAGACGAGCGTGACAATGGTGTGTAAGCCACGCATCCCGTGGGTGCGGGGCTTACACCTTAGTCCACGCGCCTGATACCGAGGGACTGCTCAATAGTGGGGCGCTCTTGTTTGCGGACGACCACATAACACAGCGTAAGGCCAAGAACCCGCGACTAATGATATTCCCGTCTCGCGGGTGGGTCCGCAATCGGCGCGTGAGCGAGTCTGAAGTGTCAAACGGGTCAGCTTAAGGAGGCGCAGCGAATCGGAAGGAATAGTCCTCCAAACGGACGGGTTCAGTTGGGGCTTAAGCAAGGCAGCAACCCTGAAAAGAAAGCGACGGTACAGATCAGCCAGACATGACAACCGTCCAAAGAATAGCGCATCGGACCGTTCATTGAATCTCGAGTGTCGAATCACTGAGCGGAGGCGGCTAGCCTTTCGGAAGGAATAGCCCTCCAAAGAGACAGGTGCTCTTGCATTTGCCGGAAAAGGGCGGATGAGTCAATCATATGATACAGCATTAGCTGAGCGACATCGCACCAGGCCGGCGGGGCAGGGCCGGCGGGGCAGGGCCGGCGGGGCGATACTATTTGTAAATTGAGACGCTTTTCGCTAAACTAAGGCATGTTCCTCACCGACGGCCAGTCGAACTACGACAAAGTCCTGTACGACCTGCTTATTCAGATCCGCGAAGAAGGAGCCTATGCGAACGCCTCCTTTCTGGGAGGCTCTGTTCGCGGCGGCAAGGCCTGCATCCCTGTCTTCGGCCAGGAGTGGTGCGTTGAGGATGATGCTGTTTGCCGGGACGGCAGGAAGCTCGACACCATCGGGTCTATCCTCGTGGCGAGGTATCTGCTCCAGGGAGGGCGAGCGGAAATCCGCGGCACCTGGTTGCCGTACCGGGATCTGAAGGATGGAGCCCAATTCAGCTCCTTCATCAAGGCCAACCTGGAAGAGCCGATAGCCCGCACTTTTTCCGGTAATGTCAGCGTCCTGCGGGCGCGCCTCGATGCCCTGGGAGCGAAGCCCCACGGGGGGGAGTTCAGCGCTGACCTCGTCCTTGTGATTGAGCCTCTGCCCAAGGTGCCTGTGCTCTCTCTTTTCTGGGATAGGGATGACGAATTCCCCGCTTCCTTCCAGTTCCTATTCGATGCGTCCGCGGAAGCCTATCTGGACCTGGAAAGTCTCGCAGCCGAGCTGCAGTACGTATTCTTGAAGATCAACGAGGACCCATGACAAAGGTTCTCATTATCGACGACGAGAAGAGCATCCTTGAAAGCCTCTCTTCGATCTTGGAAGATGAGGGTTTTGCCGTCCTCACTGCGAGGGACGGAAAGGAAGGGCTCAATATATTCCGGGCCGAGAAGCCGAAGATCGTCCTTCTCGACGTGTGGATGCCTGAAATGGACGGCCTTGAGGTACTGAGCCTCGTGAAAGAGATCGATCCCGAGGCCGTGGTAGTTGTCATTTCTGGCCACGGCACGATCTCCACCGCGGTGGAGGCCGTGAAAATGGGCGCCATCGACTTCCTCGAAAAACCCCTTTCCATTGACAAGGTACTCGACGTGATCTCCAGGGGCCTTGCAGGCAAGGGGAACGGGAAGGAGGAGCGCAACGGCGACGACCTGCCCATAAGGATGGCCGGAGGCCTCGCGAGCCGCAGGCAGAGGACCATAGGCAGGAGCGTGGTCGCTTACGGTGTGGGCAACCATTCGGGGGTCAATACGGGCATGATTCTTCTGCCCATGCTCCCGGGCACGGGCATCGTTTTCGAGCACATGCCCGACGGCGAGCGGATCCCCGCCTTCATCGACTACGTCTTCTCATCCGGCTTCGCCTCTTCCCTCAGGGGCAAAAGAAGCACCATCCAGACCGTCGAACACCTGCTCGCCACCTGTCATATGTACGGATTGACGAACCTTCTCGTGAAGGTGAGCGAGGAAGTGCCCATATTCGACGGCTCGGCCCAGGACATTTGCACAAAAATCGAGGAAGCGGGCATTATCGATCAGAAAAAGGGCGTGGAGCCCCTGGTGGTGCGCGAGAGGATCGCCCTCGAGAACCTTCCCAGCGGCAAATCTCTCTCCATCGAGCCCGCGCAGGAGCTGGAGATTGACTACACGCTTGAATACCCCGCACCTATCGGCACGCAGAGATACGTCTTCAAGGGCGGAAAAGAGGAGTTCCTCAAAGATATCGCGCCTGCGCGCACCTTCGGCGCCATATCCGACTTCGAGAAGCTGGCAAGAACCGGGTTCGGCGCCGGCGGACGGATCAGCAATGTCATGCTTAACTGCATCCTCGTGGATAATGAGAAGATCATCAACACCGAGCTTCGGTTCGAGGACGAGTTTGCCCGCCACAAGGTGCTCGATCTCATGGGGGACCTCTACCTGATCGGCCGGCCCGTGGTTGCCAAGATAACGGGCGTCAAGACGGGGCACATGGAGAACATAGCCCTTGTAAAGGAACTAAGGCGGACTCTCTCCCCTTGAAAATAGCGGGGAAAACCCCCAAGGCCTGCCGCAAAACCCTTTATCCGAAAGACCCTTCCCCATGAACTTGCGCGAATAGCCCCTGCCCGTTATATTAGTTTTGGGCAATCGATAAGCCTTTATGGGGCTTGATAAGGGATCTAATGGCCTCGAAAGGCCGATATCAGGGGGTGATCCTATGGCACGGAAAGACATAGAGGTGCAGAAAGGGACGGGGCAGGTCCCTGCTGAAAGAAGGGTGCTTACGAATCCCCTTCACGAGTTCAGACAGGAGATGGACAGGCTCATGGAGAACTTCTTCGGCGGCTTCGTCGGTCATCACTTCGGCAGGAGATCGGATGCGTTCGTACCTCAGGTCGACGTAGTAGACTCGGAGAAAGAGATCAAGGTCTCGGTTGAGCTGCCTGGACTCGATGAAAAGGACATCGAGGTTACCCTGACTAGGGAGGCGCTCACGATCAAGGGAGAAAAGAAGGAAGAAAAAGAGGAGAAAGGCAAGAACTACTATCGGAGCGAGCGCTCCTACGGCTCTTTCACCCGCAGCATCCCTCTCCCTGTCGACGTGGACGCGGAAAAGGCTGGAGCCTCCTTCAAAAAGGGGGTGCTCATGGTAAAGTTGCCGAAGACGAAGCAGGTGATCAGCGAAACGAAGAAGGTGACCGTAAAGGCCGAGTAGCCGTATCGCTAGCAGCAACATAGATTACCTAGGGCTCCGACTGGTCTGCCACATCCGACGGGCCGGGGACAGGGTTTTTCCATGGACTCCGTTCTGATGAGAAAGGGCGGCCTGATGGTAGAGATAGATGAGAAAGAATGCACGGGATGCGGGTTCTGTTGCGAAGAGTGTTCTGCCGGCATCTTTACGCTGAGCCAGGACGCCCGGGGAGGCCGCACGGTGCAGCTGGGACACATAGAGCACTGCACCTTCTGCGGCCACTGCATAGCCGTTTGTCCTGAAGGCGCCCTCCTCCATAGAGGGCTGCCCATGGACGAGTTCAAGGATGTGCCTGATACGGCGATCGCACCGGACGTCATGAGGGCCTTCCTCCTGTCAAGGCGGTCCACGAAGGCATTCAAAGAAAAGCCTGTACCGAGGGAGGCCATAGAGCAGCTCATCGAGGCAGGCACGCATGCAGGAACGGCATCGAATGCCCAGACCGAGGGCTTCGTGGTCATCCAGGATCGAAAACTCCTGTCAGAGCTCGAAGGCATGGTTCTCGGGATCCTCTGGGACAGGATGAAGCCTCTAGGGAGCGCCATCGGACGGAGACTGGCAGGCATCAAGTACGGGAAGGAAACAATCACGGAGTCCATCAAGTACTACGAGAGGTTCAAGGCCAAAAGAGAGGGCGGCGATACCGATGGCCTCATTTTCCACCGTGCCCCGGCCCTCATCGTTGTTCACGGCAGGAGAACGAACTTCTACGCCCACGAGAACTGCGCCATTGCAGCGAGGAA
>CAYZAF010000144.1:0-5030 GCA_964476435.1 uncultured Syntrophaceae bacterium | reverse complement strand
GAGCCCAGCGTGCAGGATACGCTTGGATGGGTCTACTACAAGCAGGGAGACCTGAACCACGCATCCGACCTCATCGGAAAGGCATACCTCAAGATGGGAGACAACCCGGTTATCGCCTATCACATGGGGATGGTCTCCTATAAGACCGGGAAGCAGGCCGACGCGAAGAGCTACCTGGCAAAGGCCGTCAGGTCGAACGTCCCATTCGAGGGGAAGGAGGAGGCCCAGAAGACGCTGGCGAAGCTCTAATTCCAATTCTAACTCGGCGCTATCTTTGTTGCCTTCGTCATCTGCTCCTCGATGTACTGCAACTGTACACCTTCGTCGCTCCTTCCTCGGCGCCTCGATATCGTCATGATTTAGAATTGGAATAAGAGCCCTCACCCTCAGTTTGCAAAACTTGCCCGCTTCACGGCGGGCACATCACCTGACGGAAAATCCCTCCCCAGGCTTGTAGCCCGGGGAGGGATTTCTTTTCGCCCGGTCAGTGCTCTATCTGTCCTCGCACTTGTTGAGGACAAGGCCGATTACCTTCTCCGAGGGTATCAGTTCCAGGGCTCTTCTCACGTCGGAAATAGGGGTGCATCCTGCGGCGACGACCATGAGGATATGGTCCACCTGCGGCGCGAGGGCCAGCGCATCCGCGCTTGCCAGCATGGCGGGAGCATCGAAGAAGACGTAGCGGTCAGGGTAGCGCGCCTTCATGTCCTGCACCGCTGCCTTCATGCGCGGCGATCCCAGTGCTTCCGCGCTTTCGTGGATCGTCCTGCCACCGGATATGAGGGTGAGCTTCTCGAAGCCGGGCCACACGATCAAATCGGAGATGGGCTCGTCATTGAGGAGGTGGTTGGCCAGCCCTTTATCGCTCCTAATGCCGAGGAATTCGTGGATGCGCTGGCGCCGCAGATCGCAGTCCACGAGGAGCACGGTCTGGCTGAACTCGCGGGCGAACGTGAAAGCGAGGTTGACGGCGCAGGTGGTCTTGCCTTCTCCCGCCACGGCGCTCGTCACCATGATCGTCTTGCCTCCCGTCCGCTCGGCCTTTTGGATGATCTGGGTGCGGATGCTTTTGTAGGTATCGAGGTACGGCGAGTTGGGAAGCGCGGCCATGCACCGGTTTGCCGCCGCGACGAAAGGATCGAGACGCACCGTGCGCGACTGAGTGTAGCTGGGGGAAACCCAGCCCGCTTTTTCCCTGCCGGCAGTATCCCACGGCTGCTCGATTGTCCCGGGCTGCACCGCTCCCTGGTCCCGCCACACTCTTTTGTTGGCCAGTTTCGACGACTTTTTCGAGAAGATTCGCACTTGTTCACCTTCCTTCCGTGCGTTAACGTTTCAAGCCTAGAGCATGAGCCGCTGGCTTATCTTAGCCCAGAGTACATCGAGGTCCATGACGAGGAAATGGAAGAGGATTACGGCCACGACCACCGCGATACCGGCGCCCATGGCGATTCTCCTGCGCCTCATGCGTCTCTTTTGAATGTCTTCTTCCGTCACGATGAGCGGTATGGACCCGAGGACGGGTTGGTCCGTGGCGCCGGCCAGATCGTCAGGGCGGCGGGCCGACTGGTCGTTGTATTCCCTGAGTGAGAGGGTTCCCACCCCCGATCCGATGCCGAGAAAAAGGCCGATGAGGAGGATCGCGGGAACATTCGGCTTCACTGGTTTTTCCGGCAAGCGGGCGGGATCGATGAGGGTGAAGCGCTCACCCATCTGCTCCTTCTCCAGGCCTTGGGCTACCCTGGCCTCCATCACCCTCTTCATGAGCTCGTCGTACTTGGCCTGGGCATTGTTCCGCTGCACCATGAGCGTCTTGTACGTCTCCTCGACCCTGGGACCTGCCTCGGTCCTCCTGATATACTCGTCCCGCCTCCTTTGCGTGTCGGCTAGCTGCCTCTTCACCGATTCGATGTCCGACTGGACCCCGGAAAGCTGGGAGGCAAGGGTGACGTAGGAGGCATTGTTGGCCTGGTCCGCGACTGAGGTCAAAGATTTCTTCTGCTGACTCTTTTCGTCGGGAGGCGCGAGGGCTATGCGCTTCTCCAGCTCCGCTATGTCCTGCTTCGTCTTGGCCACATCGGGATACTTGTCTGAGTAGCGGCTCTGGAGCTGGACCAATTTGGCCCGCAAATCCTTTAGGAGATTCCTGTCCTGGTCCGAGCTCTCCGTAGGCACGCTCGCGAGCTGCGTCTGGAGGTAGCCCTCCTTCTCCTGCAGCGTCTTGAGATCGTCCCGGAGCCTCTGCAGGTCTGCCTCTATCCTATCGAGCTCCTGGTAATTCACCTGCTGCAGCTCGGGGAGGGCATCGACGTTCTTCGCCTTGAAATTGGCGATTCTTGCATCGTAGTCTGAAAGCTCTCCCTGAATGGTCTTAGCCTCCTCCTCGAGGAACCGCGAGGCTCCTGCGGTCCGCTCTTCCCTCGTTTTGAGGTTCTCTTCAAGGTAGAGCGAGGCGAGGGTGCTCGCAACCTGTTCGACCACCTGCGGGTTTTTGCCGTCGTACGCAACGGTGAAGGCTATGGTGGCCTTGGAGGGCGTTGTCGACCTCGTATCCAGGATGTCAGCGCTTATGGTCTCGAACCTGATGTCCTTTCTCATGGTCTCGACGATCTCCTCCATGGTCATCCGCGCCCGGAGATTTGCGTAAAGGTTGAACCGGTTGATGATCTCGAGGAGCTTCGAGGTGCTCATGATGCGCTGGTTGATCATCTGCAGGCGCTGATCCGCGAACCCAGTCACCGTGCTGATGACAAAATCCCGAGGAATCTCCTGCTCCTCGATGAGGATGGTTGAAGAGGACCTGTACGTGCGAGGCAGGGCCAGGGCAGCGATGACCGCTATGGCGAAAACGACGAAGATAGGAACGAGAAGGGCCCACTTCCTCCGCTTGACGATTTCTATGTAGTCGCCTACAGTCTTGACATCCTCTTCCATAGACTGATCTCACTCCTCATCGTTTTAGAATCAGGCTACTACAGGTTCGTGCCTCCCCGCAACCAATGGGAGACTCTCCCCCACCAAGCCGGAACGATCCTGTCCTCCCTCACTCCAGCAGGGCATGTTGCGCGAAGAAACGGATCATGAAAAGACTCCTGTTGCCGTTCGTGTTCGCTTCCTTGTCCTCAATCCTCGTGAAGGTATACGAGGCCTCGACGAACATATCTCTGGAGTACTGCGAACCGGCGGGTCTCTCGCGGCCGAACTCATAGCGCACGGCCGGGCCGATATTGAACGTCAGGAAGTTGATGGGAGCCGTCGCGAACTGGCCGGCACCCGACTTGTTGATGAAGAAACTCGTCGACGCCGAACCGTGAAAATCGTAGTTGAGCCTGCGGTCTGCCGATAGGATAAACGCCGTCCTTTCGGCAGTTCCATTCTGGCCCGATGCCGGCATGATGTCCCTGCTTGCCGTGAGAGAGGCATACGTCAACTCGCCCCTGTAAGAGAGAGAGCCTTGGCCCACGCCACCCCAGCCCGAGGTTGACTGCGTCTGCTCCTCGAAGCCAGTGATAAAGATGAAGGGGCCAATAATGAAGCCGGTCGGGACGAACGTCTCGAAAGAGGAGTCAGTGCGCCTTAAGCCCGCAGCCACCTGTATCGACCATTTCTCCTGAAGGGAATAGCTGAAGCCCGTGGTGGCCTCGTAGTTCTGTATTTCCTCACCAGTAAGCGAGTACTTGGTATAGCTCATGTTCAGAAGTCCCTTTGCCTGCGGCAGGTACGTGCTAAGATCGTGCGTAAGGGAGAGCGTGCCCCCATCGGAGGTGAGATCGGCAAACCGGGGGCTCTGGTAGTGCTGCATGAGGTGGTCGTAGGAAAGGCTCGCGACCGTCTTCTCGGTCAAAGAGTAGTCGGCCTGGGCGTGGTACGTCGTGGTGTCCAACGTCACCCCGTTCAACACAAGGCCGGTCGTCAGCAGCTCCTGGTCCGGTTGGGAGGTGCGGCTGTAGGAACCCGCTCCGGACAGGCTGAGCTCCGGATTGGCAGTATAGCGGATACTCCCGTTCCCGAGGCCGTCGGTCGAATTGAGGCGCGTGTTATTCTCGTAAAGGTTCTGCGTAAGCTGGGCAGAGACATCGAAGTTGAGCTTCTCCGTTGCGTCGAAGAGCTCGAGACTGCCTGTTGTGTTGCTGATAAAGTCGTGCACCTTATTGTTAGGGGTCACAAAGACGTTGTCGTTATACTGGAGTGCCTGCGAAACGGACGGGAGAAGACGGAAATCGTCTGCCCTTGCCAAACTTGGCAGCAGAATCGCCGCGAGCACCAGGAGAACCCAGAAGGGTGGCTCAAGGCACGACAATGACGTCACCCCTCTTTAGCTCTATGTTCTCTTCGAGGTGTTTTCCATCCGCAATGTCATCGTAGTGGAATGGGAATATGCGAGTCTTGTCACCCTCCTGTCTCAGTATCTTGATCTTGTCTCTCTTTGCAAAGGGGTTGAGACCTCCTGCCGTTGCAAGGGCCTGGAGGGCGTTTACATTCGTGTTGAGGTTGAATCTTCCGGGGGCGTTCACCCGGCCGATCACGTAAACGATCATGCTGTTTACCTGCTTCACCTCTACATTGAGCACCGGGTCTGTGACGTACTGCGAGATCCTTTCTTCCAGCTCGGACTTAAGCTGGGCCACTGTCTTGCCCGCTGCCTTGATCAAGCCCAGGAGTGGAAAGGAGATGAGGCCATCCGGAAGCACCACGACTTCCTTGGTGAGCGCATCGTCCTTCCATATGGATATGCCGAGGACATCTCCTGGGCCGATGGGATAACTTGAGTCAACGGCCGCAACCGGGGATCCCGGTCCTTGGGGGGCAGATGCCGCCCCTTGATCAGGCGGGGCCTCTTCTATCTCCACTCCCCAGGCTAACCCTGCTGTCACCAAGAGCATCACGAATGACGCCAATAACTTCCGCACTTCTATCCTCCCCACCTATCTAGATTGACAGCAGACCCGCCCACTTCGCAGCGACCTGTTCTTCCCCTCTTGTTGCCCCATGGCTCTGCCGTTTCCAAAGCTTCAAGAAGGCCTAGAGGT
>CAYZAF010000143.1:0-8952 GCA_964476435.1 uncultured Syntrophaceae bacterium | reverse complement strand
TCTACGTGTTCCGTCTATGGGGCCCAGGACGGCGAGCTCGCCGAGGATTCACCCCTCAACCCCCTCTCCGTCTATGCGTCGACCAAGCTCGCCGCTGAAGGCTACCTGAGCGGGAAGAACGCCGTTATCTTCAGGCTGGGCACCCTCTTCGGCGTGGGCGATCTCTTCTCCCGCGTGAGGCTCGACCTCGTCGTGAATACCCTGACGGTGAGGGCGTATCACGACGGCAAGATCACGGTCTACGGGGGCAATCAGTTCAGACCCCTCCTCCATGTGCGCGATGCAGCCCAGGCAGCAGTGGATCATCTGACGACGACGCATGCCGGCGTTTTCAACCTGCATAGGCAGAACGTCCGCATCATTGACCTTGCCTACCAGGTGAGGAATCACTTCCCCGACATGATCATTGAGCCGGTGGACATAAAGTTCCAGGACGCGAGAAACTACCGGGTGACGAGCCGCAAGGCCCAAGAGATGCTCGGCTTCAAGCCGAGATACCTCATCGACGACGGCATAGAGCAGATCAAGGAGCTTCTCGTCACCCATAGGCTGAAGACGATCGACAACCCCCGCTACACGAACCAGGTCTTTCTTTCTATGTTCAACACACACCAGCTCACGTACGAGAGGTGAGAGGATGGATAATGACAGGGCACCGAGGCTAATCGATGGCGGGCTTGCGGTGGATGACCGGGGACAGGTTTCCTTTGTCAATGACTTCGCCTTTGAAGGCGTGCGCCGCTTTTATATGGTGTCCAATCATCACGGGGGCTTTGTCCGGGCATGGCACGCGCACCGGCATGAGGCCAAGTACGTCTTTGTCACGACCGGCGCAGCCATCGTGGGTGCCGTGGAGATCGACGATTGGGAGAGGCCCTCGAAGACCGCCCAGATCCATCGCTATGTACTGTCCGCCAAGAAACCCTCGATCCTTTACATTCCTGCCGGGTATGCGAACGGCTTCGAATCGCTCACCGACGATACGAACATCATCTTCTTCTCCACCGCCACCATGGAAGAGGCAAAGAGTGACGATGTGAGGTACGATGCCCGCTACTGGGACATCTGGGAGATCATCGAAAGATAAACGTGAAACCGAAGGAAGAGGCATGAACATGTCGAACGAAAGGATTCTGATCATTGGAGCATCGGGCATGCTCGGCTCGATGGTCACCGATTTTCTTTCAAGACAGGCCGAGTATGCTTTGGCAGCGACAGTGCGAAGCAAGGCCCTGGCAGAGAGGGGAAGCAAGCATCTCCCTGGAGTAGAGTGGCACATTTTCGATGTCGAAACAGATGGCGACGCTGCGCTCGCCGACTTGATAGCAGGCTCGCAGTGGATCATCAACTGCGTGGGCAAGACGAAGCCCTATACCCATGACGACAACGCCGAAGAGATCGAGCGGGCTGTCAGGGTGAACTCCCTCTTCCCCTACAGGCTTGCATCGGCTGCGGCAAAAGAAGGAGCGAAGGTACTCTCCATCGCCACTGATTGCGTCTTTTCAGGGATGAGGGGCGATTACGGGGAAGGGGACAAGCACGACGCCCTCGACGTCTACGGCAAAACCAAGAGCCTCGGCGAATGCTACTTTCCCAATACCTTTAACCTCCGTTGCTCGATCATCGGCCCCGAATCGAAGAGCTACGTGTTTCTCCTTGAATGGTTCAAGCAGCAGGCAAAGGGCGCTCGCGTCAACGGATTCACCAATCACCTCTGGAACGGGGTGACGACCCTCCACTTTGCCAAGATCTGCCATGGCATCATGGGAAGCAACCTTGACCTGCGCCACATTCAGCACGTGGTCCCCTCGGGGACCATCGCGAAGTCTGACCTCCTCACGTGCTTTGCCGACGGTTACAGGAGGCCGGACATCACTATTACACCGGTTGAGGCCGGTACCGTCGTCAACAGGGTCCTCGTGACGGAGCGTCCCGGTCTGAACGAGAAACTCTGGCGCCTGGCCGGATACGAGTCTCCACCGACGGTACCGGCAATGGTCGCCGAGATGGCCCGGTTCGACTTCAGAATGGAGGCTGTCTTCTCATGAAAGTCATGACGATATTGGGCACACGGCCGGAGATCATCAGGCTGTGCCTGATCATACAAAAACTGGACGCGCTCTGCGAACAGGTGCTCTTGCACACCGGGCAGAACTACGACCCGAATCTCAACGACATCTTCCTAGAAGAGCTCAAGGTGCGCCGGGCAGACTATTACCTCGGCGCAAAGGGTACCTTCGGAGAGCAGATCGGAACGATTCTCGCCGAGAGCGAACGGGCAATGATCAAGGAAAAACCGGACCGCTTCCTCGTTCTAGGCGACACAAACTCAAGCCTCGCGGCGATCATGGCCAAGCGCCTCCGTATCCCCGTTTTCCATATGGAGGCAGGAAACAGGTGTTACGATGACCGGGTGCCTGAGGAGGTCAACCGGCGCATCATCGATCATTCAAGCGACATTCTTATGCCGTACACGGAACGGAGCAGGAAGAATCTCCTCCACGAAGGCATCCCCGGGGAGCGCATCTATGTGACGGGAAACCCTATCTACGAGGTCATAAACCATCATGAGGAGGAGATCGGGGCGTCCCATGTCCTTAAAGATCTCGGTCTCGAGAAGGGGGGCTACTTCCTCGTTACCATGCACCGCGCAGAGAACGTCGACGTGGAGATGCGCCTCAAAGGCCTCACCGATGCCCTCGACCGCCTGCAGCGCGGATACGGCCTTCCCGTCATTGTGAGCACCCATCCCCATACAAAAGCCAGGATGGCTGCTTTTGGCATTGATGCGCGGAACGAGTCGATCAGGTTCCTGCCTCCCTTTGGCTTCTTCGACTTCATAACCCTGGAACGAAACGCGCGGTGCGTGCTCAGCGACAGCGGCACGGTACAGGAGGAGTGCGCCATTTTCCGCATTCCCAACGTGACGCTCCGGGACACGACAGAGCGGCCAGAGACAATCGAGTGCGGCAGCAACATCCTGAGTGGAGCGGAAGCCGATACCATCGTGAGATGCGTGAAGACAGTGCTCGCAAGAGGGACCGAGTGGAACCCTCCGCCGGAGTATCTCGTCAAGAATGTGAGCGAGACGGTGGTGCGCATAGTCCTCGGATTCCTCCGGCCAACGATCTAGCCAAAGAGAGGATAGGCCCCTCATGGCCGATCTGCCTCCAGCAAGAAGTATGCGGATAGCGTATGTGCTCCCTGACGTCTCCATTTCCGGAGGGGCAGTAGTAGTCTTTCAACATGCGAACCGACTGGCCAAGCGGGGGCATGAGGTCCTCGTTGCCTCCACGGGGGCGGTGAATCAGGCCCCCTGGTTCCCCCATCAGTCCGTCCCTGTGAAGAGGTTTGCGGACCTGCCACAGACGCTCGATGTGCTGGTCGCCACTTCGTGGCCCACCGTTTTTGAAGTGGCATCGAAACCGGCGCGCGCGCAATGCTACTTCGTCCAGGCAAACGAGACAACCTTCTATAAGCCCGGCAGCCCCCTCTACCACGCGGCTCTGCTCTCGTACTTGACGGACGTGCACTTCTTGACGATGGCCACGTGGCTCAAGAAGTGGCTCAAGGAGAGCTTCGGTAAGGACGCCGCCATTATCCCTAACGGCGTTGATCCGGAGGTATTTTACCCCGCAGCTCCGGCAAAGCCGAGGACAGGCAAGCCGAGGATTCTCATAGAGGGTGCTTTTGCGCTCCCCTCAAAGGGCATGAGGGAAGCTTTCGAGGCTACGCGGGGACTCGATGGGGAAGTATGGTGCGTAAGCTCGTACGGTAGGCCCGATCCTGGTCTCCGCTATGACCGGTTCCTCGAACGTGTGCCTGTCGAGAAGATGAGGGAAATCTATTCGAGCTGTGATATTCTCCTCAAGCTCAGCAAGTCGGAAAGTTTTGGTCTGCCACCGATCGAGATGATGGCATGCGGGGGAGTGTGCGTCGCGAGCAGAATAACGGGCCACGAGGAGTACATGAAGGATGGAGAGAATGCCCTTATGGTAGCGCCCGATGACATCGAGGGCGCCAGATCGGCCGTGCAAAGGCTTATCGAGGACCGGGAGCTTCGGGAGCGGCTTCGAACAAACGGTCTCAAGACGGCCGCGATGCGGACCTGGGAGCCTGCCATCGACAGACTGGAGGAATATTTTCGCGAGGCAATCGAGATCGGATTGACTCCCGGACCGATAGGTGAGCAGGTGAACAAGGCCCTCGTGCTCTCCTACCGGAGACTTCTATCGTCCTCCTGGTGCGCAGGCGGCATCCAGACCATAGCCCATAGGGCAAAAAGGCGGATCAGGAGTCAGCTGCTCATACGCCTGGGAGAAGGGATCGCTCTCCATATCAAGAACCATAGGCGCTTCTATGGAAAAGTCTTCGGGGACTCGCTATGACCGGCGGGCGCTGGCGGCAAGTCCAAAATCTCTCGTCACCTCAATCTCGGACCGTATGTTCTTTCTGAGCAGCACCTTGAGCACGAGGAAATCCGCCAGCCTGGCAGGCAGGACAAGCCGGTTCAGGAGAGCAAGCTTGTCGAGAGTGCCTATTCTCGCGCGGACGATTTCCGTTAAAGCCCCGGTATTGATCCACTTCGTCGAGAGGTTCGAGCCATCGGCTCTGATCGTCCTGAGCACACAGGGTTCTTCGAGGTTGTAGATGCGCTTGCCGCCGGCGCAGAGCACGTGCCTCATGAAGAGGAAATCGTTCGCTACCTTTGCCCGGGCATTGTACCGGAGACCGGCGTTCCTGAACACAAGAGAGGTGTGCCAGGCTACGCGCGAAATCGTGCGCTGCCTTTTCAAAAGGAAAGTGGCGTACTTCTCGTAGTAGTTGACGATGGCTGTGCCGCAGCCAACATACGTGTGGTTCCCCTCCAGAAACGCCACCTGCCGCGCGATCTTGTCCGGATGCCATAGGTCGTCGTGGTCCTGAATAGCAATGTACGTCCCCGCCGCCCTTTCGAGCAGATAGTTTAACCCCCCGTAAGCTCCCAGGTTCTTCTTCCCCCCGTAAAGCCGCAGCCTTGCCTCCTGCCTCTTAAGCCCTTCCAGTATGCCCATGGTGCCGTCTGACGAATTGTTGTCCAGCACAAGGATCTCGAGGTTCCGGTAGGTCTGGGCAGCAACCGACCCGATTGTCGCCTCTATGAACCTTTCCCCGTTGTAGGCGCAAATGAGTACGGAGACGAGGGGTACGTCCGAGGAAATCTTAGCCCTGGTGCCCTCCATGATGCTCATATTCTAACGTGTGATGAGCCAATAGGCAAAAACAATCAGAGAGGCGTGGAGCCGGTGGAGGGCGAGGAGAGGTTTGCCGGGGGCATAGCGTCCAAGGACCGCGTGCTCTTCCGCGAACTGCCGCGCGAATTCCGCTCCTCCTTTCGAGCCCTTGTGGACCCTGAAGAGGGAAAGGGGCCGTGGGGTAACGTGGAGGGGGTGCCTGAGCAAGGCCCTCAACCAGAAGTCATAGTCGAAGCAATACCTTAAGCGTTCATCGAAAAAGCCTATCTCGTCGAGGAGCTCCCGGCGCCAGAACGTGCTCGGCTGGACGATGTAGTTCGCCATGGCGAGCCTCCGGAAGGTCGGATGCTTCCTGAGCATCCTCTTATACGCTGCTACGTAGGATCGTATCCTCTTTCCCTCTGCATCGATGAGAAAGTGGTCTCCCGTGAGCCACATGGCCTCGGGGTGATCGGAGAAGTAGGCAGCTACCAGGGAGAATGCATGGGGCAGATAGACATCGTCCGAGTTGATGAAGGCTACGATGTCAGCGGATATGCCCTTCAGGCCCTTATTGATCGCGGAGGCCTGACCTTCATCCCCCTCGCTGACCCAATCGACTCTGGAGCCGTAGCTCTTGAGGACGTCCATTGTGTCGTCAACCGACCCGCCGTCGACGACCCGGTACTCCACGTTCTGGTATCCCTGCCCGAGAACGCTCTCGATCGTCTGGCGGATGAAGGTGCCCTGGTTGTAGCTGGGTGTGACGACGCCGATCCTGGGATTACCCATTCTGGTCGACCCTCGAAGACGCCCATGAGAAGCCAATGGATGCACCCCCACGCAGCGGTTTCACGGCACCTTGTATATCTTTACAAACATGTTTTTTCGTCTCAAATCCCACTCGGGCATCTTGTCTGCCAGGTAGGCCCCCAGAAAGGGCAGTTCCTTCATGGTCTCCTCGTCGACGATCAGGTATCTTGCATGCCTCTCAGCCAGGATCTCCGTGAGCCGTGCCAAGTCTCTTCGTCCCGACATCTCCGATAGGAGATCCACGGGCGTGCCTTTCCCATAGAAAGCTACGAGGGGGAGGCGGGCAGCCACGATGCTGCCGGGGTCGCGCTTGAGCAGGAAAAGACCGGCTTCCTTTTGGAGCGCCCTATCTCCGTGGGGTGGCGAGAGAGACTGAACGGCGCCGATAAGGACGATTATTGCCGCCAGGGTGTAGGCAAGTACCCCTTTCCTCAACCATCTGGCGGCATAGCCGTCAATGACATAGATGCCGTCAGCGGCAAAGATCATGCATAGAGGAATGAACTCGATGGAGTATCTCCTCGTCGAGTGGCTGATGAGGGAGAGGCTCAGGATGTGAAGGACGATCAAAGAAATAGCCAGCCTCCGGAAGGCTTTTTCGCTTCTCTGAAGGCCGAAAGCGGCAAACAAAAAGAAGAGCGGAAAGACGGCGACGAAGAAGTCGTACATGACGAACGGGAGATTGGCGAAAGCGGCGCTCAAGGGGACGAAGGGGGAAAGGGTCTCCTTCTTGCTCACGATCCAGAGCCCCGTCCGCGCGTGCAGATATGATATGTAGGCTAGACCGAGAACGAGGAACGGAAGGAGAAGGACGAAGCAATCCCCTACTCGCCTCCGCGAAAGGAGAATGAGGAAAAAGGGCGCATAAAAGACAAGATACTCGGGTCTCGTGAGATAGGTCAAGGCCAGACAGATGCCGCAGGTCGCAATGGCGGCCCGCCTATGCTCTTGCCAGCCTATATAGAAGGAGAAGACCGTCGCTGAGAAAAGGAAGACAGCGAGGGACTCTGAGAGCACCTGTCCCGAATACTTTATCAGATAGGGGTGAAAAGCCACAAAAAAGGCCACCCAGAGGGCCTTGTTGCTGTCGTTGAGCAGTTTGGCGGCGAATCGATAACAAACCCAGATGAGAAGGGTGCCGAAGACAAGGGAAACCAGGCGCCCGGCAAACTCCACGTCGGGTGCCGCGAGATGGAACAAGCCGATAAAGGCCGGGTAGACCGGCGGGAACACGCCGTTGAAAGCCTCATTGAAACGACCCTGAGCAAGCTGCCGCCCCATGGTCGCATAGGCTATCCCGTCCATCTCGATGGAGGGGGCATTTACGAGGGTGAGGAGACGGAGTATGAAGCCGCCGGAGATTACAGCCGAGAGGTATGCCTGTTGGGGAGACATTGCCTTTGTCAAAGGGACAGGCTCCTTAGCGATAAAACGAGTAAGTAGTTATATATCAAACCCTTCCTGCACGCGACGCTTTCCCCGTCCGGAAAGCCCCTTGGCCTTTTTCGCCCTTGAGCCCTTAACTTCCTGCCCTGATGGTCAATATGTCTCCATTCTGGACTACATATTGCTTGCCTTCGAGACGCCAGACGCCGGCCTTTTTGCAGGCGGCGAAATCTCCGTACCGCACAAAGTCGGCGTAAGCCACAGTCTCAGCCCGTATGAACCTTTCCGACAGGTCCGTGTGGATCATTCCCGCGGCTTCGCCAGCGTTCATGCCTTCGCGGATCGGCCATGCACGGCATTCATCTTCCCCTACGGTAAAGAATGAGATCAGGCCCAACTTCCGGTACGCAAGTCCGATGAGCCGGCCTCTGAGCGATTCGGCCACCCCGTATTCTTCCATAAACGCCGGCCGCTCCTTGGGCTCCATCGCAGACAGCTCGGCTTCGAGGCGTGCGCACGCGGCCATCACCGTGATAGCCTCAGGGAGCTTTCTGCTCATCTCGCCCGTGATCTCTCCGGCCCGCGCCATCTGCTCCTCCGAGCAGTTGAGCACTGCCATGAGCGGCTTTTGCGAGAGGAACTGAAACCCCTTCAGGCTCCTCTCGTCTGTCTCGGCAAGCCGGAGGGTGCTCAGCGACAACCCCAGCTCGAGGTGGGCAAGACATCGCTCCAGTATACCCCTCTCTTGCTCCAGAACAGTATGGTCCTTCTTACCCGCGTGCTTCTTGATGCGCTCCAGACGGCTTTCTATCTGGACCATATCGGATATTATGAATTCGGAGGCCAGCGTGTGGAAATCGGTAACGGGATCAATGGGCGCGTCCCTCTCGAAAAGCTTGAGAACGAGCAGGTATGCGTCGCTCGACCGCAATTGATGTACCACATTTGCAGGAACCGCCCCGCTTTTCATGTCCCCTTGGCGGATCGAGGGCATGTCAGAGACCTCGATGCGAGCGTAAACCGTCTTCCTGGGATGGAAGATCCCCGAGAGCCTGTCCAGGCGGTCATCGGGAACCTCGATGATAGCGACATTCGAAGAGCCTGCGGTCCCGGCGCCGGTCGTGCCCGTGAACGCCCGGAACAGCGTGGTCTTACCGCAGCCGGGGCTGCCGATAATCGACAGGTACATCTTGTCTCCTTATGAGTCCTAGGGAGCGCTCATGAAAGGCATAGAATATCGGAAATGACACCCAAAAACAAGGCCGAAAGGGAATCGAAGAAGGGAGCCCCCCTCTTAACCTTTTCGCCAATTCGCCGAAGATTATAGCATGACCGTAGACGCCACAGGTGCGCCCCGAGCCGGCTGGCAGAGTTTGCCTGGAGGAGGCGAAACGGGGGGTGCGAGGAGCCGATGATCGAACTACCCGCGCCCCATTCCCCTTACCGTGCTTTCCTCGCCTGGGTACCGTGGATCGTTCTTTTTGCCGGACTTTCCGCGACTGTGGGTCTCTTTTGGGAAGCCCGGGAGGCTGCCTATTGG
>CAYZAF010000142.1:0-15298 GCA_964476435.1 uncultured Syntrophaceae bacterium | reverse complement strand
GCGCCGAACCGAGGCATAACCCAGTAGCAGGGCGTTCCTCTTTGCGGAGTATCACATCAGGAGAACTAGAGGCCAGGAACCCGCGGCAGACCACCCTTTGGTGCCGCGGGTGGGTCCGCAATCGGTGCGTGAGCGAGTCTTACGTGTGACGGGTCAGCACCGGAGGCGGCTAGCGTTTCGGAAGGAATAGCCTTCGAGAGCGGACGGCGGGGTTGGCTTCGAGGTGGTCCTGTTTTTCAAACCGACGAATCTCTATGATTAGTAGCAAAGGGACCATCCCGAAGAGAAGAGGCTAGTTGTAGGCCGAGGCGCCTGGCGAATCGGAAGGAATAGCCTTGGAAAGCGGACGGGGGTTTTCTGCTTCAGGCGTACAAGTCATCCTGATGAAGAACCGATATCCAAGAGATACGCGTTTCTTAGCCTTGCGCCTCACGTATCTGCCAGCCACATCCATAGGTAGCTGCATCGCTTAAGGAGATGCCTGGCCTTACCCACGTCAAACGGGAATGGATTTTGAGAAACGCTCTAAACGCACGCTTCCCGCAGTCCCCGCTCCAGGGTGACCACGAAGTCCTGGACATTGGTGAGGATCGACCGGGCAGTGAGGGAGCCTCGATCAGCCAGTTTGCTGGCCACGAACTCTGACATGTCAACGTTATAGAAGTAGACCGGCCGCACGCCCGAAGGCGAAACCTGGTACGACGGAAGGAGGTTGCCCATGGCGATGGCGTGAAGCTGGGTTGCCAGGGCCACGACTGTCGTCGCCCTGCGGGCAAGGGCGCGCATCTCGTCCTGAGCGCGATAAACGTCGTGAATGACGTCGCAAAGGGGCCCGTCGTCACGGATGGAGCCGGCGAGGACAAAAGGGATGGACCGGGAGATGACCGCCCTCATGATACCGGATGGCACGAGACCCAGGTCGACCGCCTGTTTGAGCGAGCCGACTGCATTGGTCCGGTTGATGGCATCCAGATGGTTGTAGTGACCGAGATGGGTGCTCCTTTTGGAGTATATGGCCTGGCCCAAGGCAGTCCCGTACAGGGCAGCTTCGACATCGTGGACTGCGAGGGCGTTGCCTGCGTGCAGCCCGTGGACATATCCCTCATCGATGAGCCTCACGAAAGACTCCCGCGCGTCCCTGTCGAAGACCACCGCAGGCCCGAGGACCCACAGGATGAAGCCGCTTTTGCGCTCATGCTCGAGGAGCCCGTAAAGTTCATCATAATCGATGGAAAAGGGGGTTTCCCTGGTAAGGCGTCCGCGAAAGGCGAACTTCTCCGAGGATCGCGACGGGAATCTGAATCCATCGGTGTGAACGAAAATGCCGTTCTCGCCGTTCTCTTTCCTTCCGCACGCCACGAGGTCGCCAGGCACGAGGTGCCTGAATTCCTTGACAGAGAGGGTAGTGCCGCCTTCAAGGACGACCGTGCAATCCATTCTCGATTCGCTGATCAAGCGCCAGGTGCCCTTTTCCAGGTGAAGATACTCGGGAAAGATGGAGGTCGCATGAAAGTCAGCGGGTGCAACCCCTTCCTGGGTCACCCTCTCGAACGTCGCCATGGGAGCCTCGGCGAACTGAGGCAGCCCAAAGTCGGGTGGATGGTATTCCGGGAGGACAAAAGCCATTTTATGCTCTTCCCCCTACGTTTTAGACACGCCCTTGCACGATTACCCAGCCAACTTGAAACGCTGCTTCAGGCTTCCCAGGAACTACCGGTATATCAAACCGAAGAGTTCGTCCGCGGACTTCGGGTCTAGCTTCTTAAGCATCTTGTACTCTTCGAGTGCCGAAGCTTTCTCCCCAAGAGCAACATAGGCTTTTCCAAGGCCGAAGTGCATGCGGGGATCATCCGGGTCGAGGCGTATGCCTGCCTTGAAGGCAGCGGCCGCCTCTGCCGGCATGTTCAGCTTGTCATAGGCGTACCCTAGGAAGCCCCGGAATTCCGCAGACTCCGGATTCAGCTCTATAGCTTTCTTCGCAGCAGTGACAGCATCCTGGTACCGGCTCATCTGAACATAAGTGGTGGCCAGACCGTAATAGGCGGCCGGGTCGTCTCCCTTGATGGCTATTGATTTCTCCAGCGTTGCTATGGCCTCTCCGTATCTGCCCATTTGGCTGTATACCGCGGACAAGGCTTTGAGAAGCGCGGGCTCGCCTGGTTGGATCTTCAGGCCCTCCATGAGCATGTTGACCGCCTCCTCGTGCCTGCCGAGATTCGCGTAGCTGAGGCCGAGGCTGACGTACACCTCGATCCTTCCGGGATCTATGTTCAGGGCCCTGTTGAACGCCTCCGCCGCCCTCTCAAACTCTCCCAGCGTGCCGTAGGCCAAGCCCTGGTTGTAGTAGCATGCCGCTGTCTCGGAGAAGTCAACTCGACAGGCATCGCGAGGACTCGCGACGTCTTTCTTCGAAAGGCCCGGCGCGAGGAGGTTGACTGGCAAGGCAAAATTGAGGTTTTGGTTTGCTTCGATGAGGAAAGTTGCCACCCCTATGACCTCGCCCTTTTCATTGAAGACCGGTCCTCCGCTCGATCCAGGGGAGATGGGGGCCGTCATCTGGAGAATCTTTCTGCCTGAGCCAAGATCCCTGATGCCGCTGAGGATCCCCTCGGATATGGTATTCTCCAGACCCTGGGGGCTGCCTATCACGTAGACCTTCTGTCCGACCTGAAGGGCGTTGGCATCACCCATACGGACCGCGGAAAACCCGTTTCCTCTCAGCTTGAGGAGGGCGAGGTCGTTGTCGAGATCGACGTAAAGGACCCCTTCGATATCGAGGATTTTCTGTCCGATCTTTATCTTGATATCCGTTGCCCTGCTGATCACGTGATAGTTCGTGGCCACCGCCCCATCTTCCCGGACGACGAAGCCGCTGCCCTGGCTCATCGACTGCCCCTCCCGGTCGATAGCGACAATCACCACTACGGACGGGCCGTTCTCTCTGTATATCTTATCGGCGTCGCCCCAGCAGACTGCGGACGACAGGACGACGAAGGCTGCGGACAGGCACAGAAGCCACACGGGCAGCGTGCGGGCTTGCCCGCCACCCCTCTTTGATGATCCCATGCCCCAATTGTCTCACGGGACGGGGCAATTGTAAAGACGAGCGGACGACCTTCCCGGACCGACGAACGGCCAAGAAGGCGGATCCGATCTCAATTCTTATCCGTTTGGACTTTCTCGCGCTTTTTCCCTTGGGTGGGAGGATACTTTTTGGCTATTTCAGCGTGGTATCGATAGGGTTTGTCCGTATCGAGCTCTATGACCACGTAGTTTTTCCAGTCTACCTGAATAGATGCAGGCAAAAGGGTCGTGGCTGCCCATTTGTCGCCATTGCGGTAAAAGAACGTCTTTTGGGCAATGTCCATGTAGACGGCCGAATCTGGATAATAGCGGTATTGATGTTTTGCCCGCACAACAGGGGCAGGGGTCCCTGCAGGTGATCCGCCCTGCTGGTATGCTTTCTGCTCCTGGCAGCCAGGCGCCAAAAGGAGCCCGACGAGGAGCGCTGCGGCGATGATACCTTTTGCCGGCAGCCTGAAATGGGATCGCACCATGACGTTCCTCCTTCACCCCCTTGCTTTCCGCCCTCTATTCTCCTCTGTTCACGGAATCAAAGTCAAGCGGATTGGCGGAAGACGGGCTTCTCATCCCTAGGGGAAACGGCTTGAAGTAGGGTATAGAAGGCAACGTACGGAAGGTGCGCAGAGAAGGTAGAGCCGATCACGGGAGCCATTGCAACGTCTCTGTGACGTCACGAGACGGTGAGTCGCAGCCACACGTATGCGGCCGTGAGAAAAATCACTTCTGAAGCCTCCACGAGGGCGCCGAAGTGGTCGCCCGTAAGGCCCCCGAACCTCTTCCCGAGGAAGCGCGCGGCCGGAAGGCCGAAGAGAGAGAGGAGGATAAGGAGGGAGAGGCACATGGCGAGAGTGGTCAGACGAGTAGGCCCCGGGAGGCCGAGAAGGACGAATGGAAGACAGAAGGCGGCAAGCACGGCTGTGGCAAGGGCCACGTCGCCCGCTCGTGCGTGCTCGATGAATATTCGTCCGAGGCCGTCAGGCCGGGCGGAAGATGCGCGGCTCATGACCGGGACCGCGACCCATTTCGAGAAGACCGGCATGAGAAAGAGTAGGCTTGCCGCACAAAGGGAAGAAAAATCGGCGAGGAGGCTCTTCATGAGGACGTATTTGAGGAGGATGGTCACGACGAGGGCGATCACCCCTGTTGCGCCTGTTGCGCTGTCCTTCATCACCATGAGCCTTTTTTTCCTGTCCTCATCCTCATGGCCCGACGACTTTATTGCCAGCCCGTCGAAGGTATCAGCGAGGCCGTCGAGGTCAAATCCGTAGTTGCTCAGGATGAGGAGCGTGAGCGCGACCGCGGCCGCGATATCTGCAGGCAGCACCTTCATCGCGAGGAAGGCCGGGATTCCGGTGACGAGGCCCTGAAAAGCGCCGACAGCAGGGAAGAAGGCAGCGGATGCGGCTAGCTCTCGCCCGGTGACGTCCCCTCTTACCCTTACCGGCACAACAGTGAGAAACTGAAACGCGAGAAGAAAGCGCCTTATCAACGGACGACCTCGTCCGTAACGCCCGCCTCCTCGAAGGTGGCCATCTCCTTGTAAATCTTGAGACCCCCTTCTATCAAGAGCATGGCAAGGGCTGCGCCCGTGCCTTCGCCGAGCCTCATCCCGAGGTCAAGGATAGGGGAAAGGCCTATGGCCTCGAGGGCCACGCGGTGACCCTTCTCAACCGAATTGTGGGCGGCGAACATATAGTCCTTTACCGCGGGCGCTATGGTGTATGCGATGAGGGCCCCTGCAGTGGAGATGAAGCCGTCGACGACCACCGGTATTCTCCTGGATGCGGCCCCGAGCACGAGTCCGGCGATGCCGCCTATCTCCGTGCCTCCCACTTTTGCGAGCACGTCGATCGCGTCTCTGGGATCGGGTCTATTGAGGCGTATGGCGTCCTCTATGACGCGCACCTTTCTCGAGAGCGTCTCGTCGGATATGCCCGTGCCCCTTCCGGTGACGTCCGCTGCTGACGCCCCCGTGATAACTGTCACGATCGCGCTCGAAGGCGTGGTATTCCCTATGCCCATCTCTCCAGTGCCTACCATCTGGTAGCCCTTTTGTGCGTAGCTCTCCGCCAGCTCGATCCCGCATTTGATGCACTCAATTGCCTCATGCCTTGTCATGGCAGGGCCCTTTGCGAAGTTTCGCGTACCCCGCATCACCTTCCTGTGGGCCAGCGCCTCGATCCCTCCGAAATCATAGTCGACGCCGATGTCAACCACCACGACCTCAGCGCCTGCGTGTTTCGAAAGCACGTTTATGGCGGCGCCCCCTGCGGCGATGTTGAAGACCATCTGAGGTGTGACCTCTTTCGGATACGCGGAGACGCCCTCGTCCACCACGCCGTGGTCCCCTGCAAAGGTGAAGATTACCTTTTTCTCCAGGGCGGGTCGCGGGTTTTCCGTGATCGCGACGAGCCTTCTCGCGAACTCTTCGAGCCTTCCGAGGCTCCCTAAGGGCTTCGTGAGATTGTCGAGGTGCTTCTGAGCGACCTCATACCAGCTCTCCTTCACCGGCACGATGGCTTTAACGGTTTCGCTGAGCAGATCCATTTTGTCTCCTCCTCACCTATAAGGTTCTATGTTGGCAGGCTTGGGAACCAAGCCCATCAGGACCGCGCAATCGGGTTCGAACATGCCCCCTTCCCAGGGACAAAAACCCCTCGAGCGCACCTTTTCGAACGCTCAAGGGGATTGTTGGGTCCTGGAATGGGGGCACCGGCTTTCCTTTCAAGGGAAACGGTCTGCCTCTGTCCAGGATGCAGACTATTCTTCAGGCAGGTCTTCTGGCTCCCGGTTCGTCCTACTCGCCAGCCTTCCCAAACCTTCGGTTCAGTGGCTTCCCTGGCTTTCGTCCCGGTTACAGCGGCGGGACCGCTCCCGGATCAGGCCCTAAGAACAGGCCCCCACGGGATTCCCTACTACGCCTTGCGGCACCCTGAAGTTCGTCATCTTATACCATTGCAACCCGATTCTGTCAAGTCTTATGGGGCTTAGAGCGAGGGCATGCGCTTTTTTTAGAGCGTCGCTCAAGGGCCAGAGGTCTTGAACGGTCCACCGGAAGAAGGAGGCGATTGGAAGCAGATGGCGCCCTGCTCTATGGTATTCCGCATGGTCACGAACGCCTTTCGATTCGTGACCGCGTAGGCGTGAACCACAGCAAAGAGGACAAAAGGGGGATAGAGGATGACGACTGCCCTGAATATGGCCAGAAGGGCTTGGGTCGCGGGATAGTTTGCCATCAGACCGAGGATGCCGTAAGTTCCGAAAACGATCGGCATGAGAGTGCCGACGTATTTGCCGACCATCTTCAGTTCTTGATCCCTTCGGTTGAAGTACCGTATGCCCATGTCGTCCAAGGTCCATAACACCGAGAGGAGTAAGGCTACAAAAATGGTGACTGCGGAGATGAGAAGGAATGAGCGGATTTCTATGTTTCCCCTTGGGATCACGAGGGTTGGCGAAATAGACGGGCCGGTCACGAGCTGAAGCACTGCGAGAAGCTTGCTCCGGAAAAGGAACCCGATGCCGATGCCCTGGAACGGCCGAAAGAGCCAATGCTTGACCGGGTGAATTGTGGGCCCTCCATTCGAGGCGACCCAGATCAAAGCGTGCCTCTTCCACTCGATCACCGAGCGGTAGATGGGAAGGAGGAAGCACAAGGGGATGCAGAGTACGATTGCGATGCGGAAGAAGCGAAGGAGGGCCCTCAGGATCACCTCTCCTCCCGGAGCTTGATTGCGGCCGAGGATCAGGCTGGCGACGATCCCGAGAGAGAGCACGAGTATTCCCGGAAAGGTGTACTTTGCCAATTGAGGGATGGACAGGCGGTTTGTCATGGGACCAATAATCATAGCAGCCCGGATGGAAAAGTAAAGAGGCCTCCCTACTCCCGCGTTGATTATTGGCCGGAAACTCTATATATTCTGCATCTCTGGCGCCTCTTTGCGCCAGTGTGGCGCCATGGTGAGCGGCTAGCTGGATCCTGCCAATAAGCTAAGGAACGATACGAAGGCAACGGAAAGAACGACAATCCAGGGATACACTCTCCGGAAGGCCGGTCTAGGGATAGTCCGTCCCCGTCCGAGGCAAACCCCTGACCCGGAGAATTTCCTTTACTTTTCTGGCAGCAAATATAGGAAGAAAGTCGGTGATCACGGCTTCCCGCTTCATTTTGTCGAGAACCGACTCATAGAGGGACCGGACGTCCTCCAGGCCGATCCCCTCGGACTGCGCCAGGCTCTCGATGGTCGTGGAGTGTCGTATTGCCTCTTCTTTGTCTTTTTTATCTTTGTGAGAGCTTTCCATGCTCAAGCCCCTTGCCGTGCCATCGGTCTCTTCTTGAGCCCAACGGGCCATGGCCTACTGTCTGTTCTCCTCCCGAGGGCGGGCGGCAACCGACTCGTGGATGGTACGGACTCGCAAAAGGCCCTATCCACCGCCCCTCTTTTTTTGATTCATTACATGTTAGCACAGGCAAGGAAACTTACAAACTATTTAATCATCGATTCCGTAAGTTTCAAGACCCCGTCCGCCACGGATGCCCTCATGAGGGGCGACGGCGCTCCCCTTACTGCCCACGGGATTTTCACTGATACGGGCCAATGGTCGAATAGGCAAAGGGAGAGATTCTCGCCGCAGGATGAGAGGTGAGTAATGAAAAATGCACCTCCATTTTGTTGTGAAGGATCATTGGGGAGTTTAAACTTTTATATTCACGTGACAGGAGGTGAACCGTGGCTTGGTTAAAGGGGAATATTATCTCCGGACTGGCAATCGGCGTGGGTTCGGCCATCATCGCTCCCCTCGTGGTACCTGCTCTCTCGAAAGCCGCAAAGCCCTTGGCCAAAGCGGCGATCAAGGGAGGGCTTGTGCTTTTCGAAACGGGAAAGGAGAAGCTCGCCGAGGCGCAGGAACTGATGGATGACCTCCTCGCGGAGGCCCGTGCGGAGCTCGCCATGCCGGAAGGAGAGGGCACAGCGATAAAAGACCGCATAAAGAAGTAGGCTACAGATGATAACCCCTGAGGCAATTGTCGTTCACAAGATGGAGGGCAGACTGAGGATAAGGGTTCCCGCCAGAAAAGGCGATATCCCTTACTTCGGCGCGGTCAAAGACGCACTTTCTGCGCTGGAAGGCGTGGAGGCCGTCGAAGTGACTCCCTACACGGGGAGCATTCTCGTCCGCGGCGTCGCACCGGTAGAAGCGGTGGTTGATGCGGCGCGGTCCCGCGGCCTCTTCGCGGTGAGAGAAGAGCAGGCGGTCAAGGTAACCGCATTCCATGATGTCGTCTCCAGCCAGTTCGGAGCCCTCAACGAACGAATCAAGAGTGCGACGGGTTCGACCTTCGATCTGCCGGGCTTGGCCTTCATGGCGCTCGTAGGCGCCGGCATCTATCAGATTGCCCGGGGCAACTTTGCAGCGCCAGCGTGGTATACCGCGTTTTGGTACGCTCTGGGCATATTCGGCAAATCAGCGTCAAAAGATAGCGGCAAGAGCGGCACAGGCGAAATGGGGTAAAGCCGGGAGCCGGCAACTTTTCGCCTCCAGGAGCGGCATTCAAGGCCGTGGGATCGCCCTTCAGACGGTCTCTCTTCGGATGCCCTCTCGTGAAGGGGCGAGACCTTCGCAGCGTGAAAGGAGGAGAGAGCCATGGCAGAGGAGAAAAAGGCATCATCGGAAACGGAAGCGCAGGCCCAGGCAGATCTGGGTCGCGCGGGAGTAGCGGTGAAAGAGGGTGTAATCAGGAGTCTCAAGGGCCTCAACGAGATCGAGGCCGATATTGTGAGTCTCGTGAGGAACACGGTCGCTGATGCCCTAAAGCTGACGGCCGACGTGACGGGATTGAGCGTGAATCTCACTGCCGACGTGGTCAAGGGTGCAATAAAGGCCACCGAGGAAGTAGGCACCGGCCTCATATTGAGCACCAAAAGTGTGACGAAGGGTGTGATCATGGGGGTGGGCGACGTGGGCGGCGACGTGGTCACCGTGGCCAGCCAGACCGTCAAGGGCGCGGTAAAGGGTGCGTCCGAGGTTGGAGCCGACGTCTCCCTCGTGGCCAGGCGGGCTGTAGACGGGGCCATCGAAGCGGGCAAAGAGATAGGGGTCAATGCCGAGGAGATGGCCAAGGTCGCGGTGGGAGGAGCGATGGAGGCGGCTGGCTCGGTCGGCACGACAGCTCTGCGGGCGGTGAAAGAGATGCTCGTCGGCGTCGTAGAGGGCGTGAGGGAGGTGGCAGGAACAGCCTTCCCTGCAAAGGCTCCGAGCGGGCCGCCCCCCGCATCGACAACGAAGGCTCCGGAGCACGAACCGGAGCCCGATAAGATGGGCGATACTCGGCGCAAGACGAGGGAGTAAGCGTCGTGGTTCAGGCGCTCCATACGTCGGTCCCTGGTAGAGCGCGCTACAAGGTGGACGGACTCTACCGCTCGCACAGGCTTAAGAGGTACCTGGAGGAGGAGCTCTCCAGGGACGGGTCCATCCGGTTCGTTTCGGCAAGCGCCCTTACCGGGAATGTCCTCGTTTATTATGACGCTGGAAGAGGCGCGGAAGAGATCGCTGAGGCAGTCAAGAGGATCTTACCGGCCGGTCCCGACGGGGAGGAAGCGGCTGGACCGCCGCTTTCGTCCATCTCGGCGCCGGAGCCTCGAGAGAGGATCGCTCACCCGGCCAGGCGCCAGGCTTCTCCGAAGGTGCGGGACATACGACCCGGGCGTTCAGGGGAGGCGCTGCCCATCAGCCTCTGGCACGTGCGGTCCGCCTCGGACGCCGTGGGACTCTATCACAGCAGCGCGGGTACGGGGCTCTCCGCAGAGGGCTATAGGGAGAACCTGAAACGCTTCGGCCCGAACGTCCTTCCCGAATCGCTTCCCCGGTCTGCCTGGTCCATAGTAGTAGAGCAGTTCAAGAGCCTTCCCGTTCTTCTCCTCGCCGTAGCAGCAGGCATTTCCGTAGTCACCGGAGGCCTGGCGGACGCCGCGGTCATCATGAGCGTCGTGGGGATCAACGCCATCATCGGCTATGTCACTGAGAGCAAGTCGGAGAAGACGATCCGCTCCTTGAAGAGCCTTGTAAGGCCTACGGCACTTGTATGCAGGGACGGCGGGACTTTGCAGGTGGGTGTCGAAGAGGTTGTTCCGGGCGATCTTCTCGTGCTCAGGCCGGGGAGCTACGTCGCTGCCGACGCCAGGCTCGTGGCAGCCCAGCACCTGAGCGTTGACGAGTCGGCCCTCACGGGCGAGAGCATGCCCGTCCAGAAGACCATCGACCCTCTGGAGGCGTCCGACCTGCCCCTGGGCGACAGGACGAACATGGTCTACATGGGCACCCTCGTGACCGGCGGTCAGGGGATGGCAGTGGTCGTTGCCACCGGTCGGTTCACCGAGATCGGGCAGATACAGATCCTGGTCGGCGAGGCGCGACCACCCGCGACACCCATGGAGGTGCAACTCGACCGCATGGGAACCAAGCTTGCCCTCCTGAGCGCGAGTGTATGCGGTGTCGTCTTCATTGTCGGGCTTCTTCGCGGGTATGGCTTCCTTCGCATGCTCAAGACGTCGATCGCCCTGGCCGTGGCAGCCGTTCCCGAAGGATTGCCGGCTGTGGCCACGACGACCCTCGCCCTCGGCATCAGGAGCATGCGAAAGCACCATGTGCTGGTAAGGAAGCTGGAGGCGATCGAGACCCTCGGCGCCGTTCAGACCCTCTGTCTCGACAAGACGGGTACCCTGACGCTCAACAGGATGACCGTTACCCAGGTATTCGCGGGCGCCGAAGCGAGACGCGTTGTCGAGGGACGCTTCTGGTCGGGAAGCGGGGAGACCAACCCGTATACGTGCGAAGAGCTGCTCATGCTCCTCCACGTTTGCGTGCTCTGCAACGAGAGCGAGATAGTCCATAGTGACGGCGTGCGGGCCGTCACTGGCTCGCCCACGGAGAATGCCCTGATCTACCTCGCCTTGAGCGCCGGCGTAGACGCCGAGAAGCTGCGCGACATGTTTCCCCGGACGGGTATCATCCATCGCTCTGAGGCGCGCAACATGATGGTTACCGTTCACGATTCGAAGGAGCCCGCAAAACGGGTGGTCGCGGTCAAAGGGAGCCCGCCTGAGGTGCTTGCTGGTTGTACGCACTGCACAAGGAACGGCAGGACCCGCCTCCTCTCCGAAGAGGACAGGGAGACGATCCTTGCTGCCAACGAACAGATGGCGGGCGGGGGCCTGCGAGTCCTCGGCCTGGCTTATGCGGTCTCCGAGAACGGACTTCTCCTCCTGGAAGACGGGGAGGTATCGATAAAAAACCTTATCTGGCTGGGAATTGCCGGGATGGAGGATCCCATCCGGATAGGAGCCAAAGAGACGATAGGCGCGTTTCACCGGGCCGGGATCGATACCATGATGATCACCGGCGATCAGAGCGCCACGGCCTATGCGGTGGGAAAAGATCTCGATCTCGCCGACGGCGGCGACATACGTATCCTCGATTCTCGAAATCTCGCCGAGATATCACCGGAGGTCTTGAAGGCCCTGTCCCAGGGTCTCCACGTCTTTGCCCGGGTCAGCCCCGCGAACAAGCTCCAGATTGTCCAGATGCTGCAGAAAGAGGGCAGAATCGTGGGCATGACCGGGGACGGCATAAACGACAGCCCGGCCCTGAAAGCAGCTGCCATCGGCATAGCTATGGGACACACGGGAACCGACGTGGCCAGGGAGGTGGCCGACATCGTACTCGAAGACGATAACCTCGAGACCATGCTCATAGCCATCAGCGAGGGAAGGACGATCTACAACAACATCAGGAAATCGCTCCACTATCTCCTCTCGACAAACATGAGCGAGATCATGGTAATGTCAGCCTCCCTCACGGCCGGACTGGGAGAGCCCCTCACCGCCATGCAGCTTCTCTGGATCAACCTTGTGTCGGACATTTTTCCGGGCCTTGCCCTGGCGCTGGAGCCGCCCGAGCCGGATATCCTCCTCCGTCCACCGCGAGATCCGAAAGAAGAGATCCTCCAGACCTCAAGCCTGAAAACGATGCTGAGGGAGTCGGCGGTCCTGTCAGCCGGCTCCCTCGGTGCTTACGGCTACGGCATTGCCCGATACGGACAGGGGCCGCAGGCGGGCACCATCGCTTTCTTGAGCCTCACCATGGGTCAGCTCCTCCACGCGCTCGGCTGCCGCTCCCAGAGCCGCTCGATCTTCGACAGCCGGAAGAGTGAGCCCAACCGATATCTGACAGCTGCCCTCGTCGGCACTTTCGCGCTCCAGGCTGTGGCCCTCGTGGTTCCGGGGCTCCGCGGGCTTCTGGGCATCGCCAGGATCAATGCCCTCGACGGCATCGTGGTAGCGGGGGGCGCTCTTCTCCCTCTTTTTGCAAACGAAGCGATCAAAACCCGCCCGGCGAGGTGATCCATGAAGGGACCTTTCGTCTTCACGTCGGAATCGGTGACCGAAGGTCACCCTGACAAGCTGTGCGACCAGATCAGCGATGCCTTTGTGGATCACATTCTGCGCCGGGATCCTTACGCCCGGGTCGTCGCGGAATGCGCAGTAGCGACCTCGATAGTCTTTATCGCGGCAAGGTTCGACGCAGGCGTCTCCATCGATTTCCCCAATGTCACCAGGGAAGTTATCGATCAGGTGGGATACACGGGACCTCAATTCAACGGGAAGACCTGCAGCATCGTGACGAGCCTCCGGGAGATGGCGCCCGACGGGGCAAGGCACTTCGACGAGAGAAGCATGAGCGATGCGGAGGTCGGCCGTGTGGTGGCACGGAACCAGGTGACGGTCTTCGGGTACGCCTGCACGCAGACGCCCGCCTTCATGCCCCTGCCCATATGGCTTGCCCACAAGCTCGCTCGCAGGCTCACGTCGGTGCGTCTCCAGAATGTGGTCCCGTACCTTGCGCCGGACGGGTGGACCCAGGTCGGGGTCGAGTACAGGGAGCGCATGCCCAGCAGAATCCACAGCGTCACCCTCATCGCGGCCACCAAGACCAAGGAGCCCACCCTGGCTGCCCTTCGGCGGGACCTTATCGAATCGGTGGTTGAGCCGGTCTTTGCGGATGAGCCGTTGCGGCCGGATGGGTTGACACGAATCTTCGTTAATTCGGACGGTCTCTTTCTGGGCGGGGGACCCTCGGTCCACTCGGGGCTGACAGGGCGAAAGAATGCCATTGACACGTATGGCGAATACTCGCGCCACAGCGGTGCTGCCTTGAGCGGAAAAGATCCCTCCCGTATCGACCGGTCAGGGGCGTATGCTGCGCGCTACGCTGCCAAGAACGTGGTGGCGGCGGGACTTGCCGAGGAATGCGAGGTGCTCCTGAGCTATTCGGTCGGTCTTGCCGAGCCGGTAAGCATTCAGGTCCAGACATTCGGCACAGGCACCGTTTCCGATGACGACATCACGGACCGCCTTGAACGCCACTTCGATTTCAGGCCCGCCGGAATCCTGAGGCAGTTCAATCTGCGGTATCTCCCGTCCATCGTAAAGGGGGGGTTCTACCGCAAGCTCGCTGCATACGGCCATGTGGGGAGAATGGACATAGGGCTGCCTTGGGAGGTGACGGACAAGGCATCGTTGCTGAAATCGAGCTAGATCGAGGAGAGCCTCACGCAAAGGACAGCGGACTTGAAGAGATGGCCGTGGCCGCCGAATCGTGAATCGTGGGAGGGGCGTACCTCCGGCGGCGCTGAGGGTGGAAGCCCAAGGGACTCCCAACCCATTGAAAGCTCGATCATCCCACCGATTGATTCCGAGCGTGCCCTCAGGCGGATGAAGCTCGTCGCCACCGGGCTTCTCGTTCTCATGGTCTTAATCTACGTGGTCTCCCGCATGTTTGAGCGGCGATATCCATTTCTCGGCGCCGTTTCAGCCTTCTCAGAGGCAGGGTGCGTGGGGGCCCTTGCAGACTGGTTTGCCGTGGTGGCCCTCTTCAGACACCCTTTGAACCTGCCGATTCCCAGGACAGCAATCATACCGAGGAGCAGAGACAGAATCGGCGACGCCCTGGCGCGCTTCGTCATGGAGAACTTCCTCTCCCGGGAAATCCTGGAAGGCAGGATTGCTTCGGCAGACCTCGCTGGCCTCGCGGGTGCCTGGATGGCCGAAGAAAGAAACGCCCTGCAGATGGCGGAGAGGATAGGGGAGTATCTTCCGTACCTGGCCGAACAGGTCCGGAGCCGCGCCGGGGCAGAAAAGGAGTCCGAGGGGAAGGAAGGAGCGAGGGGCAGGGTGGCCGCCATGGCCAGTGCCGTCATCGAGCCTGTCAGGCGGAGCGCCTTTGTCCGAAAGCTCGCGGGCCATATCCTCTCTGCCTTCGGGAAGGTCCTCGCGGGCAGGCAGGGGGCGGGTCCGACGGGTGAGGGCGAAGATGGGCCGCCCGAGGGGCCGGGTGAGGACCTGGCAGGCGAAATAGCCCGGCATCCCGGCTTGAGAGAGCGCGTGCCCTTTGTCTGGAAGATTCTCAGAGATCGGATCATCGCGGACTTCGGCAGGCGCGACCCTCAGCTTGTCAGGCAGGTCGGAACGGCGATCCAGGAAGTGGGAAGGATCTTGAGCACAGATGAGCGGCTGAAGGGGAAGGCGAATGAATGGCTGCGCTCATGGGTAACGGATGCGGCCGCGGAGAACAGGCAGGTCCTTGTCAGGCTCATTTCCGAGACCGTGAAGAAGTGGGACCCCCAGATGACGAGCCGCAGGATCGAGCTGCACGTCGGCAAAGACCTTCAGTGGATCAGGATAAACGGCACCATCGTAGGAGGGCTGGCGGGTCTGCTCATCTATGTGCTCGCCTGGGCCCTGCGCAGCCTACGGTAGCATTAACGACCGTTTCTCTTCTCTTCCGGGGGAAGATGCTCCTTTGCCTTAACATAGGTGCGGCACAGGGGATACCTGCTGCACCGGAACACCGTGCCTTTCCCTTCCTTTCTCTTGAAAACGTGAGTCTTGGCCCCGCAGACCGGGCACTGGGGCCTCGGGCCCCCGTAGTCTCTGCGGCGGCCGGGCACGAACTGGCGCCCGCACATGAGGCACAAATAACGCTGGATGTGATAGTAGGTCTTTCCGTTTCGATAGACGGCCCTTGAGCGACATTTGGGACACTCGATAATACCGTCGCTTCCCTCTTTCTCTGCCGCCACCGGTCCTTCCTCGTTCGCGAAAAGAGATTATTAGAGGAATGTTACAGAGAAATGTCGCTTCTGTTAATTATTGGT
>CAYZAF010000141.1:0-2300 GCA_964476435.1 uncultured Syntrophaceae bacterium | reverse complement strand
GAGACGCTGGGCAACAGGGGGGCATCCAAGCCAAGGAGGTCCGGTATAAGTGCCCGTACAAGGATTACCGTGACCAAAGTTGAAAGCGAAAAGGACCGAAGCCCCTGGCGTAATCTTGAGTCTTGGCGAGGACGCAGGAGCAAGGAGACTTCCTGTAACCCTAGATCCGACCTGCTGTCACCCCGGATCAACCCTTCAAAGGGCAATCTCGGCGGTCAGGGCCGCGAACCTTGCGTCACCGAACAATTGGCGGCAACACCTACGCTATGCCCGCCCAATCCTGCACCCGTAGCACTTGAGCGGTTCTGCCCCAGCTGTCCGGGTCGAAGTGGTCGTCCCCGAACAGGAGGTTGACACACGACTCCTTCCAGCGATAGTCGGGCGGCGGAGCCTCTGGGTACCGCCCTGCCGGTCTGGAACGCGTTTGTGCTCATGTCTATCCCGTTGCCCCACTGGATGCACGCATGCTTCGTGGTTGCGAACGTCCTGGCTGCCTCCGTGATGAGCGAAGCGGGGAGGCGCGTGATGGGGGCCGTCCACGCAGGCGTGACGGAGCGGACGTGGTCGGCGAGGCGGTGGAAGCCGAATCCGTATTTTTCCACGAATTCGTGATCGTAGAGATCCTCGCTTGTGATGACGTTGATCATCGCGAGGGCCAGCGCGCACTCACTGCCGGGTGAGAGCTGGAGCCAGAAGTCGGCATCCTCGGCCAGCCCGATGCGCCTCGGGTCCACGACGATCTCCTTTGCGGCCTCCAGATGAGCCCTTTTGAACATAGCCCCGCACATGCTGTCCGCCGCTCCGTCTCCGCGTGGTTGCAGCCGAAGTTCATGACGCACGCGGGCATCGTTCCTCCGAAGCCGCAAATGTCGGCGATGGGAAGGGAGCCCGCGGTGATGCTCGAGGAAATCACTCTCGGGAGAAAGCAATTGTGGCCGGGGGAAATGAAATTGGGGGTGCCGAAGGCGTGAGCGAGACGGTTCGTAAACTCGGTATATGGTCGGCCGGTACCCTGGCCTATAGCGAAACGCCGGATGCCGTGGCTGTTGATTGCAATCCGGGAGTATGGCCGGGTATTGGCGGTAGCGGATCTCTTCCTGAAGATATTGTGCCCAGGCTCGTCCGCTTCATAGCCGAATTCGTATAGGCTCTTTTCCATTGGCAATCGCGCAACCGGCGTGGGGACAACTGAAGCGTCACGCTGGAGTGGGGGTGAGGAAATGCGATCAGTATGAAAGCCTCAAATTGGCTGATTGGTGCTATGGTTTTACGGCGAGGTCTGCGGACCAGCGAAAAGGAGACACTATAGAGTTCGAGAGCTGACGGTGGACGGGGGCGTAGATAGGGAAATGGTGGAGCAGTTGTCAAAAGGCTCAACCGGAACTATATCTGAAAAATGCTCTAGTAATTTACAAATTTACCCGGCGATGACCCTGCCCATGTCTTCAACCACTTCAAGCATTGCTTCAGCTATCGGCTTTTAGAGAACGCGTCGAGACGCTTTCTCCTGCACCTCATCATCTGCGATTTGCGCGGCTTAAAGCATGACCATTTCCTGCCGACATCAGACGGCGTGGTCCTCACAGAGGTCAGGTTCAGGGCCTAGGCGCCTGTTATGGTCCAGAGCGTCGATAGCAGCCTTGTCGGCCGCCGCTAGCTTGAAATCGAAGACCTTGCTGTTCTCAATGAGACGTTCGGGATTCTTGGACTTAGGGATGGGGATAACGGCCGACTCAACATGCCAACGTAGGATGATCTGAGGAACCGTTTTGCCGTATTTGGCTGCGATTCCGGCAAGTATCTGGTCTTTAAGAAGCACCTTTTTTCCTATATTCCCCCTCCTGATCTCTGCGAGAATTACTTGAATGGGATCTGATTGATCTATGGCGGAAGAAGGAGGTTCAATAGCGCCAATCGGACCGCCAAGGGGGAACCAGGCTACGGTTCGTATGTCGTGTTCGTCGTGGAATCGGCGTTGTGCCGCAAGGGAGAGGTAGGGATTGCATTCTATCTCATTCACCATGGGCTTAATCTCACACATCTCAAATATCTTTTCTAGGTGCTTCTCCTGAAAATTGGATGCCCCTACAACCTTGACGCGGCCCTCCTTGTAGAGCTTCTCAAGGGCACGCCACGCCTCGGTGTATCTGCCTTGTTTCGGGCAGGGCCAATGGATGAGGAACATATCAAAATAATCCAAGCCCATTCTTTTCAGGCTGTCGTCAAACGATCTAAGAGCATCGTCAAAGGCATGGCAGGAGTTGGGAAGTTTCGTGCTTATAAAAAGCTCTTTTCGGTCA
>CAYZAF010000140.1:0-2681 GCA_964476435.1 uncultured Syntrophaceae bacterium | reverse complement strand
AGGCCGGCAAGGGCCTGCCAAGGTTCGTAGCCGGAAACAGCCGGCGCCAGGAAGCCCCTGGGCTGCTTCTCAGCCCCCACCGCGAGAACAATGTCGTATTCCCCCTGCCTGATGGCCATCTGGGCCATGCGGAGACAAGCGCCCCCTCCGGAGCAGGCGGCCTCGACGTTGACGATGGGAATCGTAGTCCTGCCAAACATGAATGCCACCTTGGGGCCGATCCCCGGATAGATCGTCCCACTGTTCGACAGGAACATGGCCTGCACATCCTTGAATTCGATATTGGCATCGGCCAGAGCCATATCGACGGCGTACTGCCCGAGTTCTTCCGCGCTCTTATCGGCAAATCTGCCAAAGGGATGAATTCCGACACCGGTAATGACCGCTTCATTGCGCATGGTTTTCTCCTTTGTCTACTTGATGACTCTGAATTTGTACATCATCACATCGTTGCCCTTCTCGTCAACCCAGCCCTTGACTACGTTGAGCTCGACCGGCAGACCCAAGCGCAGTTCATCCAGCCCGCACCCGGAAATCTCGGAAAGGATGAGAAGCCCGTCGTCCAGTTCCACCCAGGCCACGGGGAAGGGTCGAAAACTCTCCTGCGGGTAAGGGGGCGGAGGTGCGTGGCGGATGACGGTGTATGAATAGATCTTCCCGTCTTTGCTGAAAACATGAGGCTCCACATCTTTGCTTGTGCAATTGATGCAGTGTGTGGCGTCTCCAAAGGTGAGACTACCGCAGGCTCGGCACTTAACGCCCTTCAGCCGGACCTGATCAGGGGGAGACAGGGGCGTCGTCAAACAACCTTCTTTGAAGGGAACTAGTTCGGCCATGTCACTCTCCTTTGATGAATTGATTTATATTTACTTTCCTTGCCATTCCGGTTTTCGCCTCTCGCCGAGCGCCTTCATCCCTTCGGCGTAATCCTTGCTCTTCAGGACGCGGCTGTTCGTCGTTTCATAGATGGAGGCCGCTGTGCGATAATCCAGATCCCTGCTCCTCACGAACATTTCCTTGATCCCCCGAAGAGCCAGGGGAGAATTGCCCGCCAGTCTTTCCGCCAGAGCTCTTGCCTCGTCCATCAGCCGATCCTGGGGAACGACCTTATTTACCAGACCCACCTCATAAGCCCTCTGGGCACTCATCTTGTCGCCGAAGAAGAGCATTTCCCTGGCTATGGCAGGAGGGATATAATGCTCCAACACGTCCATGCCGCCCGGAATCACGCCGAACTTGGCCTCAGGGATGCTGAATTCAGCGTTTTCAGCCGCGATGCGAAAGTCGCAGGCAAGAACCAGCGAGATTGCACGCCCGATGACAGGCCCATTGATGGCGCAAAGAATGGGTTTATAGACCTGGTAATTGTTCGGGTCCTCTCTGAGAACGTTAAAGCCCACCTGGATCCCTGGTTCGCCGATGCTTTGGAAATCGGCTCCTGCGCAGAAGAGCTTCCCCGCACCGGTCAAGACGGCCACCCATACCTCATCGTCGTCCCTGAAATCGACCCACGTCCTCGCCAACTCGTTCATGAGCTCGGAATTGATGGAGTTCATCTTATCGGGGCGATTCAGCGTCACATAGGCGATCCTGCCCTTCTTCTCATATAAGAGCACTGCCATAAAACCCTCCTTCCCGAAATGCTCCAAAGGCGGAGCGAAAGCGGCTACTCGAAGACTCCCTCGACCAGCAAATTGACGAACTCCTCATCCGACATGCCTAAGATCTTGGTGCACACGTACTCCGTATGTTCGCCCAGACATGGGGCAGGCATGCGGAGTTCCGCAGGCGTATCGGATAGCTTGAAGACAGGCCCGTCATAGGCACAGACCCCCATTTCAGGATGGTTCAGATACCAGAAATGGTGACGGTGTTTCAGCTGAGGATCTTCCAGCAAATCCTTTCCATTCTGCACTACCCCTGCTCCAATGCCCGCGGCCTGCAGCCGCTCCATGACTTCTTCGGCTGCCAATGCCGCTGTCCAGCCTTCGACCAACCTATCGAGCTCCTCTTCGTTGGCCTTTCTGGAAGCGAGGGTCGCGAACTTTGGGTCCTCGGTCCAAGGCGGGTTGCCGAGAGCTTTGCAGAACGCCTCCCACTCCTCGTCTGTAAAGACTGCGATCGCGCACCAGCGATCATCGCCCTGGCAGCGATAGGCTCCGTGGGGAGCAGCCGATGGGTGGTGGTTCCCTATCCTGCCGCCCTCCCGCTTGTTGACTGTGTAGTCGAGGACAGCCGGGGCAACATGGTGAACGGCAACTTCATGCTGGGAAAGATCTATGTACTGCCCCTTCCCTATTCTGCGGCGGTACTCCAACGCTGCCATCAAGGCAATCACGGCAAACGGCGGGCTCACGGTATCGGTATACGGGTAGCCGACGCTTACCGCCTCTTGATCAGGCCAGCCCACGAAATGGGCAAAGCCGCCTCTACTGGCCAGTTCGAGCCCGAAACCAGGTTGCTGCGACTCAGGGCCGGTCTGTCCCATCCCGCTTGTGCTCAACATAATGATATCGGGCCTTATCTTCTTCATGCCCTCGTATCCCAGTCCCCATCTTTTCTCCATGGTCCCCGGGGTAAAATTCTCGACTACAATGTCCGCCCAGGCAACGATGCGCCTGGCCACCTCCACTCCCCTGGGGTGCTTCAGATTGAGGGACATCCCATACTTGTTGCTGTTG
>CAYZAF010000139.1:0-5836 GCA_964476435.1 uncultured Syntrophaceae bacterium | reverse complement strand
GCCGAGAGAATGAACCATGCAAAGGCGCCGGCCGTGGTCCTTGTCCCGATGAGAGGCTTTTCCAGGCTGGACAGGGGCGAAGGGGCACCCTTCTATGACGAGGGGGCAGGGGGGAGGTTCATAAGGGCGCTGAAAAAGGGCTTGTCCAATCCACTAGTTGAGGTACGAGAGGTCGATGCCCACATAAACGATCCTCTGTTTGCCGAGGTAGCATCTGAGGCAATAGCGGAAAAGCTGGCCCACACGGCTTCCGCGAGGTCATAAATACCCGATCTAGAGAGGAGGCAAAAATGAGGAAATCATCGATGCTGGTTGGCTTGTTTACGGTGCTTCTGCTTGCTTTTCTCCCCTGCACGCATTCTTTGGCTGCTGAGGCAAACACCCTGAAGTTTGGCTTGATCAGCTCCGCCACAGGTCCCATGGCACCCGCGTTCAAGTCCATCCTCGATGCCGCGAGGCCAGCTGAAGACCTTTTCAATCAGCGGGGCGGGATTACGGTGAAAGGTCAGAAATACCAGATCAAGATACTCACCGAAGACGATCAATCGGCTCCCCCGGGTGGAATAGCCGCCATCAACAAGCTGATCCAGGACGGGGTGAAATTCGTATACATGCCCCAGTTCGCTGTCACCAACATGGCCCTTGCCCCTATTGCCGAGGAAAACAAGGTTCTGCGCATCAAGGGCCTGGGCATCGGCACGGAAGAAGTGGGACCGAAGCTCCGGTACAGCTTCTATGCTGCCGCGATTGCCTACAATATTCCCGTCTGCTACGATTTTCTCGCGAAGAACTACCAGAAGGTAAAGAGGGTTGCCATAATCTCCCCCGATGACCCTGGGGCCAAGAGCGTCAGGGAGGCTACGGAGAAGGAGATCCAGAAACGGGGGCTCGAAGTCGTATTCGAGGAAGCATTCAAGATCGGCTCCGAAGATTTCTATCCCATCCTCACCCGGGCATTGGCAACCAAGCCGGATGCCATTGACATGGTCATTTCGATCGCGCCATGGAGCGCGGGCGTGATCAACCAGTCGCGGGAGCTGGGTTTCAACGGACCCATTTTCGCGGCGATCTTGGCAGACACGAATATTCTCAATGCGATGCTGAACCCGAATTACGCCCATGATGTCTTTCACGGGGGAGCAGACGTATGGAGTCCCAAGATGATGCCCATAGTGAAGGAATACCGGGTGCTGGTGGAGCGGCAGCTCAAGACCCCGCTCAACATGGACCACACCCTCCTCATCGAGGGAATCTACCCCGTGCTGCAGGCTATCGAGAAGGCTCAAACCTTCGACACTGACAAGGTAGTAGCGACCTTTGAGAACATGAAAAGCATCGATACCATATACGGACAGGCTAGAATGGGAGGGATGGAAATCTTTGGCATCAACCATGTGGTTCGCAGACCGATTGGGATCTCGCGCATTATGAACGGCAAGGTAGAGTTTGATTTTTATGGGAAATGACAACTGGCCCCGTGGTTCGGCGATGAACGGCGGAATATGGCGCGCCCATGCCTGGCCCCTATGATACCTAAGCTTAGAGAGGGCGCCTATTTCGACGGCTATCCCCCTAGGGCAAGCAAAAGGAGGGGAACGGAATGAAACGACTTAGCGCTTTCTTCAAGGTCGCGTTGGGCCTCTGCGTGATCTTCGGATTCCATTCCACTCAGACGCCGGCACTGGCAGCAGGCGAGCCCATCAGGATGGGCACGATATTCAGCATAGTCGGGTGGGCCGGTTTCCTCGGTACGGCCGAGAAAGAGGTTTTCACTGCCATGCTGGACGATTTGAACGGCAGAGGCGGGATCAACGGAAGGCCGATAGAGCTCTTTTTCGAAGACGACCAGAGTAACCCGATGAACGCGGCGATAGCGGTGACTAAGCTGATCAGGGACAAGAAAGTTGTCGTCGTCGTGGGCACGAGCATAGCTGACTCTGCCAATGCCATCGTGCCCGTGTGCGAAAAGGAAAACGTCCCGTTTATCAATTCAGGCCCGGCCCTCATACCCTTCAAGAAATGGATATTCAGCGTGGGCCCCGGCTCTATCAGGACCGCGGACCACGTGCTCGATTTTGGGGCAAAAGACCTGGGTGCAAAACGGATTGCCCTCCTGCGGAGCACCGATGCCGATGCGACGTTAGCTGCCAAGACGATCACGACCCGCATCAGCAAGTACCGCGAGGCATCCATCGTCATTCAGGAGACTTTTGAGGCTACGGACACCAGCATGGTCCCCCAACTGGCGAGGATAAATGCTGCCAAACCGGATCTCATCATACTCTATACGTCGACAAGTCCGGCTACGGTTGTTGCGAAGAACTATAAACAGCTGGGCATGACGGCTCAAGTGCTCGGATCCCCTGCAATCACCGCACCTGAATTCGTGAAGAACGTGGGTAAGATAGCTGAGGAAAGCAGATGGATCTGCCTCAGCGTGCCTCTCATTGTCGCCGAAAAGATGGCTTCTGACGATCCCTACCGTAAGAATGTTTACGAACCCGTCAAGAAGCTTATGCAGGAGAAGTATGGGCCCACAAAACAGGTGACCCTGTTTCATGGGTCGTCCCACGATGCGATAGAAGCAGCCGCAGAGGCGATGAAGGGGGTAAAACAGGTCGATTCCGCCTCCATACGCGATGCCCTTGAGAAAGTCAGGATAGAGGGGTTCTTCGGGGCCTTTGCCTGCAGCTCCACAGACCATCAGGGGGCGCCCATCGATCCCATGAGACCTGTGGTGCTCAGAGGCGGTGAATGGGCTCCATTCGTGAAATGACTTAAAGAGGGCCAGGTTCTGGGCCATCGGATAACTGCCGCGTTTCTGTGCCCGGGACACGTTGCCGCCAACGGGTAAGCTCGGCGCCAGAGCGCTTCAACACTGCGCGGTAGGAGTGCCTCCGGGAGATTATTTTACGAAAAGGGGATCCGGACCATGGGGGCAAAAGGGGGGATGACGCGAGGGGCGGCGATAGCCATCGACGACATGCTCGATCAGTGTGCCCAGATCAAGGCCGGCCAGGAGGTGCTCATCCTCGCTCAGATCGATGGCCTCTATGGCGGTGACAATCTTGTCGACAAACAGGTAATCGGCTGGATCCAGGCAGCGGTGAAGCATCGTGGGGCAAACGCGTCAGTATTGTGGATAGACGAGCCTGCCAAGGCCCACGCCTGGCGAATCCCTCCGGTGGTGAAAGCGGCGCTGAGGGCATGCCATGTGCTCATCAACCATTCCTTTGACCTCGTTGTCGAGGAGATGATGGAATTCAGAAACCTCATTGCTGAGTTCGGCGTCATCATGGTGCGCAATTTCGCGACGACGGCCCCTCTTCTTTGCACGCCATGGGCCCAGACCCCCTACGAGCTAGTCAGCGAAATCCGCTATCAGGCTTCGGTCCCCTTCAAAGCGGGAGCTGCGTGGCAAATGACCCACGAGAACGGGACTAACTTGGAGGGCGTGGTTGCAGCGCCGACTAATCCATCGTTTTCCTCGTACACTTTTCGTCGCCATGAGGATAAGGGTGGCTATCGGCCGTGGCCCGAGTGGGTGATTCCGCCCATCGAGGTGAAAGACACGTCCGGCGTCGTGGTTATCGATAGGATGCTCAGCTGGTGGTCCCGCTACATCGGCATACCACCCTTTTTCAAAGAACCTGTAACGCTCTTCATCGAGAACTGCCGCATCAAGAAGATTGAGGGGGGTTTTGAGGCGGCATCACTGCGCAGGTTTCTAGAAGGCATGGTGAGGTACCTCGGACCATCCGTCTATGACTTCACCGCCCTGCACTGCGGTGTCCACCCCCACGCCCATGTCGAGCCCCATCAGTGCCCCAGCGCGAGTTACCGCCGTCTCATCGACCATAGCCACTCTTCGAACATCCACGTCCATATCGGCGCGCCACCCCCGGCAGAGAGGTACCCGTACTGGATGCACTGCACCGGCGACATTCAGGGTGCAACCTGGCGGGTGGGGGAGACCATGATTCATGAAAGGGGTCGCCTGACAGCGCTCGACCACCCGGCAGTCCTGGCCCTAGCAGCGCAATACCCTGACCGACCCGGAACAGAGCCCTCATCTGCGGTATCGTTGGCTACTTTACTCTAGTTGAAGAGTATAGTATTAATTGTACCCAGGAGAAGTAACGAATATCCGGTCTAAAGACGTGGAGGGATGCCCCGATGGCGGGCAGAGAAAGCCCAAGAGAAGACGAGAACATGTTCCGCGACCTGGCGGAAAAGTGTCCCATAGGGGTTTTTCTTTTCCAGGACGGCCAGCTGAAATACGTCAACCCGAAGTTTGCCGAGATGCACGGTTACACGGTGGACGAAGTCGTAGGGAAAAGGCAGACAAAGGACCTGGTCCATCCGGACGATTTGCCCCACCTCGAGGAGCATATCAGGAAGCGGCTGGCGGGCGAGCCTACCCCGGAGCAGGTTGTCTTTCGCGGCATCACAAAAGGAGGCGGCATAGCTTACATCGTGAACTATGATTGCTGCCATACTTCTTCCCAGGGACATTCCGCAATCATAGGCACCGCTGTCGACGTTACGGAGCGCAGAAAGGCAGAAGAGGAGTTGAAGAGGCATCGAGAGCACCTTGAAGAATTGGTCGAGGAGAGGACCTCCCAACTCTCTGCCTTGAATCAACAGCTTCAAAGGGACATCGAAAAGCGCGCAGAGATAGAGGAAGCCCTGAATATGAAGTCTCTGAGCCTTGAAGAAGTAAATACGGCCCTGAAAGTACTGCTGAAGCAGAGAGAGGACGATAGGAGGGAGCTCGAGGAGAAGTTTGCCTCGAACGTCAAGGAGCTGGTGCTCCGCTTCATCCGATTGCTCAGAGAGACCAGGCTTGACTCGAACCAGGCCCTCCTTGTCGATGTGGTCGAAAAGCACCTCAACGACATGATCTCAACCTCTCCGAACAGCCTGAATGGGCTCAGCCTCACTCCGAGAGAAATGGAAGTGGTTTTCCTCATCAAGGACGGGATGACCACGAAACAGATCGCTCAGCTTCTCAATGTGACCGTGGACGCGGTCAGTCGCCACCGCTTTCACATCCGCAAAAAGCTCGGCGTGAACAGGAAAAAGAAGAACCTCCAGTCTCTCCTGATCTCCCTCGCTTAATCTAGTGTAGTGTCAAGCAACGCTCGTCGCGTGATTCTGCAGTGTCCGTGTTGCATTGGGCTATTCTGGAGTCCCGTAAACCGGTTTATTATTGGCGCGGCCAACGGCATGTTTCAGAATCGCGCTCTGCGGCGCCCTCTTCGCCCCGCGCCCTCCAGCGTACGTAAGTACAGCTTCCGGTCAGCGAGGCTCAGATGGCATCCACATATCATCGATTCCTGCATGCCGTTGTCCACACCGGCCGGATGCATCAGCGCTGCCCCCGTGGCGCTCCTGGCTCCCTCTCACCATGTCTCATCGGACGGGGGTGCCCCGCTTGAGGCAGGTGGATCTGTCTCGCTGTTGCATCCGGCGGTACAGAAGAGTGCATGTATTATCCTGGGGCAAAGAAGCCACAACGCTACCGCCGCGCCAGGCATGACAGCGACATGTCAAGTATGACGTGACACTAGGTAGTCCTCGGCGACGCACGAAGTCGCCAACGGGTAACACGCCCTTATCCCGAAGTTATGTAGGCATCAAAGAGAGAAGATCTCCGTCCGCGGAAGGCTGTTCCTTCTCGATTCGCATCGCTTGAAGGTGCTGGGGTACCCGTCACGAAAAGACGAGCGAGTTGGCACCGGAAGGCAAGCCCCGCGCCGAGAGGGTGCGGGGCTTCTCCATGATCCACGCGACTGATTCCGAGGGATGGCCTTCTAGTAGGGAAGGCATTCTG
>CAYZAF010000138.1:0-18022 GCA_964476435.1 uncultured Syntrophaceae bacterium | reverse complement strand
TATCGAGGGCCAGACCGTCCTCGCGTGCCATCTCGTCCGTAATATCAACGGGAAAACCGAACGTGTCGTAAAGCCTGTAGACCACCTCCCCTGGTATGACCTTTTCGCCGCGGCCTGCCATATCCTGCTTCACCTCGTCGTAGAGCCTGAACCCCTTGCTCAGCGTTTCGAGAAAGCGCTCCTCCTCGCCCTTCAGGACCTTCAGGATGAAGGGGTAATTCTGCCTCACTTCCGGATAGACGTCATCCATCATGTCCACGACGAGCCGCGACAGATCGGAGAGAAAATCTTTCTCTATCCCGACCTTCTTCCCATACCTGAGGGCCCGGCGCAGGATACGGCGCAGCACGTACCCGCGACCTTCCTTCGAGGGCAGCACACCGTCATTGATAATAAAGGTGGCCCCCCTCACGTGGTCCGCTATGACGCGGAAGGCTATGTCAGTCAGCTCTTTCTCGCCGTAAGCGAGGCCGGAGATCTCCTCTAGTCTCCGAATGAGGGGTGCAAACAGGTCTGTCTCGTAATTGCCTGTCTTCCCCTGCAGCACGGACGCTATCCGCTCAAGCCCCATGCCCGTGTCGATGGATGGATTCGGGAGCCGCGTCATGGCCCCGTCCCGGGAGCGCTCGAACTGCATAAAGACGAGGTTCCAGATCTCTAGATACCGGTCACAATCGCATCCCACGCCGCACGTAGGCTGCCTGCACCCCACCTCCGGCCCGAGATCATAGATGATCTCCGAGCACGGACCGCACGGCCCCTCGTCGCCCATGGACCAAAAATTATCCTTCTCGCCGAGCCTCACGATCCTCGAGGGCGAGGCGCCGACCCCTTTCCAGAGGCTTTCAGCCTCGTCGTCTTCCCTGAAGACCGTGATCCATAGGCGCCCTTCGTCGAGATCGAGCGTCTTCAGAAGAAACTCCCACGCATAGGCGATGGCGTCTCTCTTGAAGTAGTCGCCGAAGGAGAAATTGCCGAGCATCTCGAAGAAAGTGTGGTGTCTGAGCGTCTTTCCGACGTTCCCAAGGTCGTTATGCTTGCCCCCTGCCCGAACGCACTTCTGCGAGGTAGTGGCTCGGACATAGGGGCGTTTCTCCAGACCCAGGAAGACGTTCTTGAACTGCACCATGCCCGCGTTCACGAAGAGGAGGGTCGGGTCCTTATCCGGCACGAGGGACGAGCTGGGCACGATCGTATGGCCGTGACCCGCAAAGAACTGCAGGAATTGTTGACGGGCTTCGCTGGACCGCACGCTTAAGCCTTCTTCAACCCGTAGTGGGCCATGATCTTCCCCTCGAGCTCCGAGGCCACCTCCTGGTGGGCCTTCAGGAATTCTTTGGCATTTTCCCTTCCCTGGCCGATGCGTGCCTCCCCGTACGAGAACCACGTCCCAGACTTCTCCACGAGGTTCGCCTCCACCCCGAGGTCCACAATGTCGCCCTCCTTCGATATGCCCTCCCCGAAGACGATATCGAATTCCGCCTCCCTGAAGGGGGGCGCAAGCTTGTTCTTCACGACCTTCACCCTCGTCCTCGAGCCGATCACGTCTTGTCCGTCCTTGATGGCTGAGATCCGCCTTATATCGAGCCTCACCGACGAGTAGAACTTCAGGGCATTGCCGCCTGTCGTGGTCTCAGGGTTGCCGAACATGATGCCTATCTTCTGTCTGATCTGATTGATAAAGACAACGATCGTCATCGATTTGCTGATCGTGGCAGTAAGCTTTCTCAAGGCCTGCGACATGAGGCGGGCCTGGAGGCCCATGTGCTGGTCCCCCATCTCGCCCTCGATCTCCGCCCTGGGCACCAGGGCAGCTACGGAATCGACCACGACTATGTCCACGCCGCCGCTGCGCACGAGGATCTCCGTGATCTCCAGGGCCTGCTCCCCCGTATCTGGTTGGGAGATGAGGAGGTCCTCAGTCCTCACCCCGATGCGGCCCGCGTAGTGCATATCGAGGGCGTGCTCCGCGTCCACAAAGGCTGCCACGCCGCCCGTCTTCTGCACCTCCGCTATAACCTGGAGGGCGAGGGTCGTCTTTCCCGATGCCTCTGGCCCGAAGATCTCTACCACGCGCCCCCGGGGAAGTCCGCCTATGCCGAGGGCGATATTGAGCGCCAGGGACCCGGTGGAGACCACGGGTGTCTCCTCGATGGGCTTCTCCCCGAGCTTCATGATGGAGCCTTTGCCGAAAAGGCGCTCGATCTGCGTCACTGCCATGTCTACGGCCTTGCCCCTGTTCGCCTCTTCTGTCTTTATCTTACTTCCTTCTTCCTTCATCGGTCTTTGCCTCCAAGCGTATCTTCCAGATGGGCTCGTAGAGAGCGCCGCCCGGCGTCAAAGTGCTCTTGAACAGCACGAGCTGCTCCACGACGAACGCCCTTTCCTCGATGGGCAACGGGTCCCCATTGGGGAACGGCTTCGCCACCCTCCTTCTCCCCAGGGTAATGTGCGGCACCAACCCCCTCTTTTCCCTTTCCACGTCCATCTGCGCAAGGCCCTCTTCGATTTCAGAGAACACGGCTTGCATCTCCATAGTCCCTTCTTTCAGCTTCACCACGATGACCCGGGCGCTCCTCATTGACGGGAATGCTCCCAGGTCCCCGAGGCGCGCCCTGATAGGCGCGAATATTGCGCCTATGGGCGCAAGCATGTCCCTCATTCTCCTGGCAGCGCCTTCCTCTATCTCACCCAGGAATTTCACGGTGATATGGATGCCTTCCTTGCGCACCCACCGCACGTCCGAGGCGCGCTTTGCCAGACGGTCGATCACACCCCTCACGTAGTCCCCTATGTCCCCGGGAATCTCGAGCGCGAGGAATGCCCTCATCAGACCCTGCCCTCCAGATAGTCGAGCACGAGCTTAAGGGCCTCTTCCGAAGTCTGGCGCCTGATCGCTGCCCGGTCCCCTTCAAAAAAGTGCTTTCCCGTCCTGGTGCCCTCCCGTGTCGCAAGGCCTATGTAGACGGTCCCCACCGGCTTCTCCGCTGACCCGCCCCCAGGCCCGGCGATACCGGTGACCGAAACCCCTATGTCGACGCTCAATGCTTCCCTGACGCCTCGCGCCATCGCTTCGGCCACCTCGGCACTTACCGACCCAAAAGATGCGAGCACCTCGTGGGGAACCGAGAGAAACCTCTCCTTTGCGCGGTTGCTGTAAGTCACCATCCCCGCCTCGAAATACTCGGAAGACCCGGGCACATCCGTAATCCTGGCTGAGATGAGTCCCCCTGTGCACGACTCGGCCACGGCGATGGTCGCCCTCCTTTGCCTCAGTATCCCGTTGAGCTTTTCCTCCGGGGTCATATGAGCCTTCCCATTGCGAAGAGCACCACACTGGCAAATATGCCTGCCAGCACATCATCTGCGATGATACCACATGCGCCGGGCAGACGCTCCACCTTTCTCACCGGGTAGGGTTTTAGTATATCAAAGGCACGAAACAGAATAAAGCCTATGGAGAGATTCCAGAGGGTGAGGCCGTGGCCTGCCATGGTGACGAGCATACCGACGAATTCGTCGATCACCACGTACCCGGGGTCGGCGAGTTCGCCCCGCGCGCCCTCTGCCGCAGCCAAGCCGGCCACGGCGAAAAAGAGAATGACTGCGAGGCTATGAAAGAAAGGGAAGAAATAGAGCAGGATGCCTGCGAGGAGCGACGCCCAAGTTCCGGGGGCGAAAGGCAGGTAGCCGACGTAGCAGCATGTGGCGAACCATTGGCAAATCCTATCCCTTATCGCCATATACCGTCTTTTCGTCGAACACCTTCTCGCCGATCTCTGTCCAGCCTTCCCTCCATGTCCGGAAGAAACAACTCCAGTAACCCAAGTGGCAGGCAGCCTTCTTCTGGTCGATTTTGAGAAGGAGGGTGTCTCCGTCGCAGTCGAGACAGATGGAGCGCACCTCCTGGAAGTGGCCTGACGTCTCCCCTTTGAGCCACAGCTTCTTTCGGGACCTCGAGTAGTAGTGCGCCTTCCCGGTCGAGAGCGTCAGCTCAAGGGCCTCCGCGTTCATGTAGGCCACCATGACGACATCGTGGGTCAACTCGTCCTGCACTACCACAGGTATCAACCCCTGGCCATCCCACTTGATCGCATCAGTAATCTTATCCACGCTCTTGCACCTCTATTATCAGCCACAAGCGTCCAAGGGCCGCACGGGGAGCCCCCGGGGGCGAAGGAATGGTGTCATTCGCGATGAAGACATGGGCTCCAGATGCCCCTGTCACAGACGGACGCTTACGCCCCTCTCCCGCAGGTATTTCTTCGCCTCGATGACCGAGTATTCCCTGTAATGGAAGATCGACGCCGCAAGCACTGCGTCAGCCTTGCCATCCACCAGGCCCTCGTAAAGGTGAGCGAGGGTCCCCACGCCTCCGGACGCGATAACGGGTATGGTGACCGCCTCCGAGATGGTCCGCGTCAGTGGTATGTCGTACCCAATGCGCGTGCCGTCCCTGTCCATGCTCGTCAGGAGGATCTCCCCCGCCCCAAGGGCCTCTACCTTGCGCGCCCATCCGATCGCATCGACCCCTGTGGGACGCCGCCCCCCATACGTATACACCTCAAACCCGTCGCCTTTCGCCTTCGCGTCGATGGCCACGCAGATGCACTGGCTCCCGAACATCTCGCTTGCCTCGGTGATAATCTCCGGCCGCTCTATCGCCGCAGTATTGATGGTCACTTTGTCGGCGCCCGCGAGGAGAATGTCCCTGATATCGTCAAGAGAGCGGATGCCGCCTCCCACGGTGAGAGGCATGAAGACCTCGTTTGCCACTTCCTCGACCACATGGACGATGGTTTTCCTTGCCTCATGGGAAGCCGTGATGTCGAGAAAAGCGAGCTCGTCCGCCATCTGCTCTTCGTAGGCTTTGGCATTCTCGACTGGCCCGCCAGCATCCTTCAGATTGACAAAATTCTGCCCCTTCACCACCCTGCCCTCCATCACGTCGAGGCAGGGAATGATCCGCTTAGTCAGCATAATTCATGGCCTCTTCGACCCCTATCTTGCCTTCGTAGAAGGCTTTGCCCACTATGGCGGCCCAGACACCCATGCCTTTCAGCCTTTTCAGGTCTTCGGCCGAGGCAACGCCGCCGCTCGCAATGAGTGGCAGGGAGGTCATGGACTGCATCCTTCGAATGCCATCGTAATCCGGGCCGATCAGCATGCCGTCGTGGGCGATATTCGTCACGAGGAGGGCCATGACGCAGACGCGCGCTGCCTCGTCCAGGGCCCTCTCCAAACCGAGGGGTGCTTCCTCCTTCCAGCCTTTCACCATGAGCCTTCCGTCGTACATGTCTAGGCCGAGCACGATATTGCGGAAGGCGGACAACCTCTCGAAAAAGGCCGCATCCATGAGGGCTCGCGTGCCCACAATGACCCCATCGATGCCGCACCCCGTATAGTAGGCGATGTCCTCATCGGTGCGGATGCCCCCACCCACCTCCATATAGCCGTCCACCCTTTCCCTTAAGGTCTTTATCAGACCCCGGTGGGCGCCGCTGCCGGTCCGCGCCCCGTCGAGGTCGACGACATGGAAATCTTTCGCCCCTGCGCGCCTCATCTGCTCGATCATCGAGGGCGGATCATCGCTGTAGACGGTCATCCGGTCGAAGTCTCCCTGGACGAGCCTGACGCATCTGCCCCCGGCGAGGTCCATGGCGAAGAACACCTTCATGGTTTTTCGGCTGACCCCTCGAGGCTTCCGGCAAGGGCATCGATCGCCTTGTGGATCCCCTCCCGCGCAAGATCGCCGGCAGTAATCCACTTGGCGCCCCTCCTCAGGAAGTCGAAGAAACGGAAAATGTTATCGGACAGGGGCTGCTGCGTCTCATCGAAGATAAACTCATCGATGAGCTTATCCCCTTCGAAGAGGTGCACATGAAAGGCCACGCTCGCCGGCCTCACCACCGAGAAGTTCCCCCCTTCGCGCTCCTGGAAACGATAGATGAACACGTGGAGATAGCGCGCCTGCCCCGGCGCCCGCGTAAAGGGGATCCCCCTTTCCTCGAGAGTTCCCCCCATTTCAGTGGCAATGACGTCCTCGGCGTTCTGATGAATCCGACCGGGCACGATCGGCCTGTGGCAGTAAGGACAGCTCAGCGCGCTGGGGTCCGTCAGCCGCTCTACGTAGAGTCCCATTGTCGCGTCTTGACCCTGGCTTAAGCCGGCCAGACCCGCTAACAAGACAATGAACGTGAAGAACGCGGCTGTCACGCGCATAGGGACACGAAATTCCTAAGGAGTCTGAGCCCTATCTCCTGGCTCTTCTCCGGATGGAACTGGGAGGCGAAGACGTTCCCCTTCCGGATGGATGAGGCAAACGTTATGCCGTATTCGGTGGCCGCAGCCGAAACGTCCTCAGTCGGATCAGGGTAATAGGAGTGCACGAAATAAAAATATGACCCTGTGGGGATGTTTTCAAGTATGCCGTTGGGCCGGAGGATGTCAATGCTGTTCCAGCCCATGTGCGGTATCTTCAGGGCCCCCTGGAACCTTGCCACCCGCCCCTTGATCACCCCCATGCCCTCCACGCCGGGCGCCTCCTCGGATGACTCAAGGAGGATCTGCATGCCGAGGCAGATGCCGAGGTACGGCTTCCCCGCCATGATCTCTCCCTTGAGGAGGTCGAAGAGGCCGAATCCTTTCAGGTTCTCGACGCACTTCCCGAAAGCGCCCACCCCGGGTACCACGAGGGCGGAGGCGCTGCGGATGGCAGCGGGGTCCCGCGTCACGACCACGGGCGCGCCTATGCGCCTGAAGGCATTCGTCACGCTCCTCAAGTTGCCCATGCCGTAATCTACGATGGCGATCATAAAGTGCCTTTCGTTGAAAGTGCCCCTTCTATCCTCTCGTCCTCGGTGACCGCTTCCTTCAGGGCCCTTGCGAAGGCCTTGAATATTGCCTCGATCCTGTGATGCAGGTTCTCGCCGTAAAGCACGTTCACGTGGAGGGCGATGCGTGCCTCGTTTACGAACCCCTGAAAGAACTCCCGCACTACCTCGCCGTCGAAGGCGCCGAGCCTGCCCTTGATCTCGCCCTTCCACACGAGGGCGGGCCTGCCGCTCAAGTCGATTGCTGCCATGCACAGGGATTCATCCATAGGGAGAAGGGCGTGGCCGTACCGCCTTATGCCGGCAAATCCGGGCAGCGCATCCCTCAAGGCCTTTCCCATGGCGATGCCCACGTCCTCTATGGTGTGATGGTAGTCCACGTCAATGTCTCCGGCAGCCTCCACCTCCACGTTGAAGAAACCGTGCCGCGCAACGAGTTCAAGCATGTGATTGAAGAACGGGATGCCAGTTGCGATCTTGTATCTGCCCTCGCCGTCGAGCTCCCACCTGACCCTTATCTCAGTCTCCTTCGTCTTTCTCTTAACCTCTGATAGGCGCCCCATCGTTTCCTCACCTAGACTATTACCTTATTAAGCGGGTATTCCACGATCCCTTCAGCCCCTGCTCTGCGCAGGGACGGGATGATGTCGCGCACGACCTGCTCGTCGATAATTACTTCCAGGGCGACCCATGCGCCGTCCGAGAGAGGGGAGACCGTGGGCGTATGGAGAGAGGGAAGGATGCTGACGACGGTCTTCAGCTTTTTCTCGGGCACGTTCATCTTGAGCCCTACCATCCCATCCGCGAGGAGGGCGGCCTTGAGGAGCATGACGATGTTCTCGATCTTCGTCCGCTTCCAGCGGTCTTTGAAGGTGGCCCTGTTCGCGATCACAACGGTTTCCGACTCGAGGATCGTGTCGATGATGCGAAGGTTGTTCGCCGCCAGCGACGCGCCCGTTTCCGTGACCTCCACGATTGCATCCGCAAGCCTGGGCGGCTTGGCCTCCGTGGCCCCCCACGAATACTCCACTATCGCCTCGATGCCCTGTGCCTTCAGGAACCTCGTGGTAAATCCCACAAGCTCCGTGGCCACTACCTTGCCCTTGAGGCCCCGGATGTCCTTGATGGACGAGTCATTTGGTACGGCCACCACCCACTTGACGCCCTTGAACCCCACCTTGCTGTAGCGCAGGCGTGCCACTTCCCTCACCTTGGAGCCCTGCTCGAGCACCCAGTCGAGACCCGTTATGCCCATGTCGAGCACGCCGTTCTCTACGTAACGTCCCATCTCCTGGGCCCTGACCACGAGCCCCTCCAGCTCCGGGTCGTCTATGTCCGGCACGTACGACCGCTCTGCGAGCTTTATCGCATACCCGGCGTTCTTGAAGAGCCTGAGCGTGCTCTCCTGGAGACTCCCCTTGGGTATCCCTATCCTCAGCTTCAACTAAAGCAGCTCCTTTCTCGCCCTTATGGCCTCGCCATGCGCGTAGAGCCCCTCCATCTCGGCGAGCGCAGCCGCCCTCTCGCCGTATTTCCGGAGGAATAGCCTATCTATCTTAACCAAAACTTTCTTCTTTGTAAATCGTTCGACGGAGAGGCCCGAGGAGAACCTAGCCGCCCCTCCCGTGGGCAGTATGTGGTTCGTCCCTATGTAGTAGTCACCCATGGAGACGCACGTAAGGGGGCCCACGTAGGTCACGCCAGAATGGCGGACTTGCTCGGCGGCCAACTCGTCCCCTATCACCTCCAGGTGCTCAGGGGCTATGGCATTGATGGCAGCGAGCGCTTGATCGAGGCTTGTGTAATGCACGAGGAACCCGTTCGCGGCGAGGGCCTTCTCGACGATTTCCCGCCTCTTGTTCCTCGATACGAGGTGCCCCATCTCCGTAAGGAGGCTGTAAAGCGCTTCCTGGGAGGGGCTGAAGAGCCCGACCAAGGCCATCTCGTCGTGCTCTGCCTGCGAAAAGAGGTCCCAAGCCAGGATGTGGGGCGGGAAAACCCCTGCGGCCAGGATGATAAGCTCGCTGGGACCGGCGAGCATGTCGATTCCCACCCGGCCGTACACGTCCCTCTTCGCCCCTTCCACATACGCGTTCCCCGGCCCCACGATCATGTCCACCTTCGGTACGGAGCCGACGCCGTAAGCGAAGGCGTAGATGGCCTGGGCCCCGCCAATCCTGTATACTCCGTCGATCTCGAGGAGCAGGCTGGCTGCGGCAATGTACGGGTTTATGCGACCGTCATGGCTGGGCGTGGCAGCATAGACCTCGCCCACCCCGGCGATCCGGGCGGGCACCGCGCCCATCACGAGGCTCGACGGATAGGGGGCCGTTCCGCCCGGGACATAGACGAGGGCCCTCTCCACGGGTGTTGCCTCCTCGACCACGGTAAGCCCCTCCCTTTTGTAGGTCCTTCGGGCCTGCTTCTGGGAGCGGTGAAAGAGTGTCACGTTCCGTATCATGCCCCTGAGGATGCGCATCCCCTCCCTACCGACGGAGGATGCAGCCTCCTTCAGCTCTTCAGTGTCGACCTTCAAAGGATAGTCCCTCGTCCATCCGTCGAATTGCCGGGCGTAGTCGTTCAATGCCGCCTCGCCCCTTTCCTGGACGTCGGCTTTGATCCGCTCCACCACTTCTGCGACACGGGCTTTTTGCTTGTCCCGCGTTCCGGCAATGGAGGCTATGAATGCGTCATACTCCCCGTCAAGATGCCAGACCTTCATCCCTCCTCCTCTCGATGCGCGCCCCGAGCCCCTTCAGCTTCTTTTCTATGGCTTCATAGCCCCTATCGATATGATAGATGCGGGAGACCTCTGTGGTCCCGAAGGCGCGAAGACCTGCCAGAATGAGAGAGGCACTCGCCCGAAGGTCCGTTGCCATCACCTTCGCCCCCTGCAGGCCCTTGACCCCCCTGACGATAGCGGTGTTCCCCGAGACCCGGATATCCGCGCCCATACGCCGGAGCTCCGCAGCGTGCATCATCCTATTCTCGAAAATGGTCTCCGTGATGACGCTCGTGCCCCTCGACACGCTCATGAGGGCCATTGCCTGGGCCTGCATGTCCGTGGGGAAGCCCGGGTAGGGGAGTGTCTTCACGTCAAAGGCAGCGGCCCTCTTCCGCACCATGGACGCCCTCATGCGGCTTCCCTCTTCGACGATCTCCATGCCAGCTTCCTTCAGCTTCTCCATAAGGGCCTTCAAGTGGTCCGATCTGGCGCCTTCCACGACGATACTCCCCCTCGTGAGTCCACAGGCCACCAGAAAGGTGCCCGCCTCAATCCTGTCCGGTATGACCTCATAATCGCACGGCTCCAGGTCCCTCACCCCTTTGATTCTCAGCACCTCGGTGCCTGCGCCGTCGATCTTGGCCCCCATCTTGTTGAGCATCGAGGCCAGGTCCACCACCTCAGGCTCCCGCGCTGCGTTCTCTACGATCGTCTCGCCTTCGGCGGTCACGGCAGCCATGAGGATATTCTCCGTTCCGCCCACGGTCGGTATGTCAAAGGCGACTGTCGCCCCCTTGAGTGTCCGAGCTTTCACATCGACGTATCCCTCATGGATCCTCACCTCGCATCCGAGGGCGGAAAGCCCCTTGAGGTGCAGGTCTATGGGCCTCTCCCCTATGGCGCACCCTCCGGGGTAGGAAACCACGGCACGGCGCAGCCGGCCCACAAGGGCGCCCAGCATGAGGGTCGACGCCCTCATCTCCTTCACTATCTCGTACGGGGCCACGTGGTTCTCCGCGTCTTTCGTGTCTACCCTGATCTCATGCTCGCCGACCCACTCCGCGTGTGCCCCTGTGTAAGTGAGGAGCTTGATCATGGAATTGACGTCCCGGAGGCGCGGCACGTTGCCTATGCGGTATTCCCCCTTCTGCAGCATGGTCGCCGCAAGGACCGGGAGCACGGCGTTCTTCGCCCCCCCAACCTTCACCATCCCGCGCAGCCGCTCACCACCCTCTATGACGAGCTTGTCCATGTACCCCTCACCACCCTGGGCCGGCCTGCCATGTCATCCCTTACCGCCACTTCGAGGCCCGCCTCTCTTAAGAGATCTCCGACGATGCGCGCCTGGGCCTCGCCGCCGATCTCGCAGAGCACTGACCCCCCTAGGCTGAGGTATTCTGAAACCTGGGGAATGAACCTCCTGTAGACCTCGACGCCCAGTGTGCCGCCGAGGAGGGCCTGTCTCGGCTCGAAGCACCTCACGTCATCCATAAGGCCCTCCCACTCTTGGAGGCCTACATAGGGGAGGTTGGCACAGATGATATCGAACGGCCGATGCGCTCGCATTGATGAGAATAGATCGGACGCGACAAAGTCCATCCTCTCCTCCACGGACAAGGCCTGCGCGTTTTGTCGCGCCACTGCAAGGGCACCTGGGGAAATATCCACAGAAAGCACGTGCTCTGCCCCCCCCTTGGCGAGGAGTATGCCTATGATCCCGCACCCCGCGCCCATATCGAGCACCCAGGCAGGGTGCGCGAGAGTGCTCATAATGGACAGCCCTTCTTCCACAAGCGCTTCGGTCTCCGGCCTCGGTATGAGCACGCGCTCATCCACGTAAAAGTCTTGCGAAAAGAACTCTTTCCGATGCGTCAGGTAGGCAATGGGCTTGCGTTTTAGCCTCTGGCTCACGAGATCCTGTATCCGATCCCTCTCCTTTTGGCTTAAATATCGTGCGGGCTCCATGAGAACCCTCTCCTTTGACGCAGAGAGGACATGGGAGACGATGCAGAGGAGATCGGTCGTGGTCAGACCCGTTTCGTCGAGAAACAGCTCTCTAATGCGCAAGGCCCTTACCTTGATTTGAGGGATTCTGCCTGGAAGTGGGCCACGAGCGGATCAAGGAGGGGATCTATATTGCCCGTAAGCACGTCTTCAAGCTTGTAGAGCGTCAGCCCTATGCGGTGATCGGTGACCCGGCCTTGCGGAAAATTGTACGTCCGTATTCTCTCGCTTCTATCACCGCTCCCCACCTGCTTTCTGCGCTCGTCGGAGACCTCCTGCTCCTTCTCCTCCTCCAGCCTTTCCTTGAGGCGGGCCCTGAGCACCCTCAAGGCCTTGGCTTTATTCTTGTGCTGGGATTTCTCGTCCTGGCAGGTAACTACAAGGCCTGTGGGGATGTGGGTGATGCGAACAGCGGAGTCGGTCGTGTTCACGTGCTGGCCTCCGGGACCACTCGACCGGTACACGTCAATGCGGAGGTCTTCGGGGCTTATCTTCAGCTCTACCTCTTCAGGCTCTGGTAAGACCGCCACCGTGACCGCAGAGGTGTGGATGCGGCCTTGAGACTCCGTCTCAGGCACCCTTTGGACGCGATGGACGCCGCTCTCATACCTGAGCTTCTGAAACGCTTCTGGGGCCTCTATGGCCATGACCACTTCTTTAAACCCTCCCATGTCGGAGAGGCTCATCGAGAGAAGCTCTGTTCTCCACCGCATCTTCTCGGCATATTTCGTGTACATGGCGAAGAGGTCCCGCGCAAAGAGGGCGGCTTCCTCACCCCCGGTGCCGGCCCGTATCTCGAGGAATGTGCTCCGCACCTCCCCCTCATCTTTCGGGAGAAGCTTCTCTTTCAGGAGGGCTTGGAGCCTTTCGTCTTCGCGGCCCAGAAGGTCGGCCTCCTCCCTGGCCAGCTCCCTCATCTCCGAATCGGATTCCTCCTGGATGAGGTCGTGCGCCTTTTGCAGCTCGGCTTTCACCTTCTTCCATTCCCTGAAGAGGGTGACTACCTCGCGCAGCTCGGCATGCTCCCGCGCGAGCTTCTTGTACCCTTCCATATCGGAGATGGCATCCGGCCTGGCCATGTCGGCCTCTATCCGGGCGATTCTATCCTCCATCTCCTCGAGCTTCTCAACGATCATTCCTTATCCCCGGTCACCTTCTTGCCGTACTTTCTCTCGAACTTCTCCACCCGCCCGGCGGAATCTCTGAGTTTCTCCCGTCCCGTAAAAATGGGGTGGCACTTGGCGCATATCTCTACCGTGATCCGCTCTTTTGTTGAAAGCGTCTCAAAGGTATTCCCGCAGGCACAGCGGACCTGGGCCTTTTTCAGGTCGGGGTGAATCTTCTCCTTCATCTCTCTAGCCTCCTCTGCTCATTGAATTGAGAAAGTCCTTGTTCGATTCGGTATCCGATATCTTTTCCAGGATAAACTCCATGGACTCCACCGTATTCATAGGCTGCAGCACCTTGCGGAGGAGCCAGATCCGGGACAGGTCGCCGTTGTTGATGAGAAGCTCCTCCTTCCGAGTGCCGGACTTGTTGATGTCGATGGAGGGGAAGACCCTCTTCTCCGTCAGTTTCCGGTCAAGGTAGATCTCTGAATTGCCCGTCCCCTTGAATTCCTCGAATATAACCTCGTCCATCCTGCTTCCCGTGTCGATGAGGGCCGTCGCTATAATGGTGAGGCTGCCGCCCTCCTCTATCTTGCGGGCGGCCCCGAAGAAGCGCTTCGGCTTCTGCATGGCGGAGGCGTCGATGCCGCCGGAGAGGATCTTGCCGCTCGAAGGCACCACCGTGTTGTAGGCCCTCGCGAGCCTCGTGATGCTGTCCAAGAGGATCACCACGTCTTTCTTGTGCTCCACGAGCCTTTTCGCTTTCTCTATGACAATCTCCGCCACCTGCACGTGCCTCGTGGCGGGCTCGTCGAAGGTGGAGCTGACTACCTCCCCGTCCACCGATCTCTCCATGTCCGTTACCTCTTCGGGTCTTTCGTCGATGAGGAGCACGATAAGGTATATCTCCTTATGATTCGTGGTGACGCTGTTTGCGAGGTTCTGGAGGAGCATGGTCTTGCCCGTTCTCGGCGGGGCCACGATGAGGCCCCTCTGGCCCTTGCCGATGGGTGTGAAGAGGTCCATGACCCTTGTCGACAGCCTCGTGCCCACGGTCTCGAGCTGTATGCGGTCGCACGGATAAATGGGCGTCAGGTTATCGAATATGATCTTGTCTTTCGCTATCTCCGGGTCGTCGAAGTTGATCTTCTCGATCTTGAGGAGGGCAAAGTACTTCTCGTTGTCCTTGGGAGGCCTTATCTGTCCGGAAATCGTGTCGCCCGTCCGAAGACCGAACCTTTTTATCTGAGAAGGGGAGACATAGATGTCGTCCGGGCCGGGCAGATAGTTCGAGTCCGTCGATCTCAGGAAACCGAACCCCTCAGGAAGAATTTCCAGCACCCCTTCGCCGTGGATGAGCTCGTTCTTCTCCACGAGGGATTGCAGGATGGCGAATATGAGCTCCTGCTTGCGCAAGCCCGTGGCATTCTCAACATTCAACTCCTTGGCGATGTGTGTGAGATCGCCGATCTTCTTCCTCTTGAGGTCATTTAGATGCATGTCCTATTTCCTCCCACGTCGTAATTCTTTGTACCAGAGAATCTATCTGCGCCTCTAGCTGATTCTCCGCTCCGTTGTTGTTAATGACGTAATCCGCCTTTTCTTCCTTTTCTCTCAGTGGTATTTGAAACGAGAACCTCCGGGCCGCGTCATCGCCCTTCATGCCCCTTTTTTCCAGCCTGTCCCTGAGCTTTTCCTCCGTCGCGGTCACTACGACTATCTTGTCCACAGGCCGGTGAAAACCGACCTCGAAGAGGAGGGGGTGCTCGATGATCACTGCCTTGACGCCCTTTTCTTCGAGAGCCAACAGCTGCCGCTCGACTTCCTGGCGAACGCGGGGGTGGACGATCGCCTCAAGCTTGCGCACGTTCGGGTCTTTCGTGAAAACGGTCTGCCGCAGCTTCTCAACATCCACCCTGCCTCCGACGATGTACTCGTCGCCAAAAGCGTCTCTAATGTCGTCCTGCGTCTCCTTCCGGGCAAGGCTCTCTTTTGCAAGGGCGTCAAAGTCTATAACGGGCAGCCCGCGCCCCCTCAAGAGAGCTGCCACGGTGCTCTTGCCGCTCCCCAGTATGCCGGTCAGGCCGATGATGATCATATGTCAAGGTTTCTGACATCCACGGCGTTGTCCTGGATAAAACTCTTTCTCGACTCTATGTTGTTCCCCATCAGTATGGTGAACATGCGGTCTGCCTCGATGGCGTCCTCGATGGCAACCCTGATCAACCTTCTCCGTGCGGGGTCCATCGTCGTCGACCATAGCTGTTCGGGGTTCATCTCCCCGAGACCTTTATATCGCTGGACCGTGGTGCCTTCTTTGCCTTTTTCGGTGACGAATTTCAAGAGTTCCTCTGCGCTTACGGTCCGAGACGTTCCGTCCTTGTTGAGGACCCGCACTTCCTTCTCGTAGTAAGACTTGATCCGGGTGTAGACCCGGTAGTGTTCCTGGTAGTCTTCCTGGCTGCAGAACTCATAATCCACGCTGAACTCGACCCCTTTCTTGCTCATGTCCCTGATGTTCAAAGTATAGAGGTTGTGCTCGGGATCGAGACGGGCGTCTGCCCCATAGCCATCTTTCTCGAGGCGCTCCTTGAGCTTCCGAAGCTTGTCCGGACCCTCGAAATCCTCCCTCTTGCAAATGGCAGCCCCGAAGAGGGACAGGACGAGGGCTTTCCTGATGTTGATGCGCTCCATGTCCGCCGCGTACTTTTCCACGTTCCTGAGGTCTTCCACGTCTTCCTTAAGCCTATCTGGGGGAATCTCCGCACCATCGACAAAGCACTTCACCTTTTCCATGCTCCGCTGCATGACGAATCGCTCGAAGTCCTCGTCGTCCTTCATGTAGAGCTCTTTGCCCCCTGTCGTCACCTTGTAGAGGGGGGGCTGGGCAATGTAGAGGTATCCATTTTCTATGATCTCGCGCATCCTCCTGTAGAAGAGGGTGAGGAGCAAGGTGCGTATGTGGGAGCCGTCCACGTCCGCATCGGTCATAATCATTATCTTTTTGTACCGTACGGCGTCGACTGCGCTCGAATTGACCCCGAGGGCAAGATAGATCGCCTTGATCTCCTCGTTGGAGAGTACCTTTTCCTCTCTGGCCTTTTCCACGTTGAGTATCTTGCCGCGCAAAGGGAGAATGGCCTGCGTCTTCCTGTCCCTCCCTTGCTTCGCCGAGCCGCCGGCGGAATCCCCCTCCACGATGAAAAGCTCCCGCAGGTCCGGGTTGCTCTCTTGGCAGTCGGCGAGCTTGCCCGGTAGTATGCCCGCCTCGAGCACGCTCTTGCTCTTGATGAGCTCCTTTGCCTTTTTTGCTGCTTCGCGCGCCTTTCTTGCGTCTATCGCCTTGCCGACGATCACCTTTGCCACGTCCTCGTTCATCTCGAAGTATTCCGGCAGCTTCTGGTTGAGGACGCTCTCGACCAAGCCTTTTATCTCGCTGTTGCCGAGCTTCGATTTCGTCTGTCCCTCGAATTGGGGGTTCTGTATCTTCACATTGACGATTGCGACGAGCCCTTCCTTGACGTCGTCGCCCGATAGGTTCTCTTTGACGAGCTTCTTGCGCTCCGCGAAATTATTGATGCATCTCGTGAGGGCGCTTCGAAAACCGGCCACGTGAGAACCGCCTTCGTGGGTGCTCACGTTGTTCACGAAGCTGTAGATGCTCTCATTATACCCATCGTTGTATTGAACAGCCACCTCAAAAAAGTCCAGACCAGGCTTGTTGCCAGTGATGTAGATGGGGTCGGGAAAAAGGGGGACCTTGTTCTGATTCAAGTATGTAACGAAGGATATCAAGCCCCCCGTGTACTTGAACTCCTGTTTCCGCGCCTTTCGCTCATCGTTCAGAACGATGTAGATCCCGTTGTTGAGGAAGGAAATTTCTCGGAGTCTTTGAACGAGGATTTCGTAGCTGAACTCTATGGATTCGAATAGGTCGGGGTCCGGCCTGAAATGTACCTTCGTACCGGATTTTGTCGTATCGCCGATGACCTTGAGGTCGGTCCGTTTTTCCCCCCGCTCGTAGCGCTGGGAATAGACTTTGCCTCCCCTCCGGATCTCTACCTCCAGGTACTCGGACAGGGCGTTCACCACCGATAGTCCCACTCCGTGGAGACCTGCCGAGAACTTGTATGAGTCTTTATCAAACTTTCCCCCGGCGTGCAGCTTCGTGAGCACTATCTCGAGGGCGGACATGTTGTCGCTGTGGAGATCCACGGGAATGCCTCTCCCGTTGTCCTCGACAGCAACGCTGTTGTCTCGGTGAATGGTGACGGCGATCCTGTCGCAGAAGCCCTCCAGGGCCTCGTCCACGCTATTGTCGACCAACTCGTAGACGAGATGGTGCAGACCCTCGACGCCGGTGTTCCCGATGTACATGGAGGGCACCTTCCGGACCGCGTTCAGCCCGTCCAGTATCTTAATGTTTTCCGCTCCGTATTCTTTCATATCAGACTCTTATGGGCATAACGATATTCTTGTACTGGTCGCCTCTCTCCCCCTCAAAAAGCACTGCTCCGTAGGTAGAAGGTGCCTTCACTACGATATTATCCCCCTCCACGTGGTTTGCCACGTCCAGGAGAAACCGGACATTGAAATTCATCGTGAGCCTTTCCCCTGTATAGTCAACATCGATCAACTCTTTTGCGCGGCCGATGTCCGATTCAGTTTCAATCTCCACTGCCCCTTCCACAAACGTCACCTTTATCGGTTCCGACTTGCTAATGATCGTCGATACCTTTCTCAGACCCTTCAGAAATCTCGCTTTGTCGATAGTGAGAACATTTGAGTTATTCTTGGGCACCACGTTCTCATAGTCGGGAAAACTCCCCTCAAGAAGCCGCGATACCACGGTAACTGTCCCGGTGCTGAATTGGACCTGCTTTTCCCCCACAACTACCTTCACTCGATCGTCCGCATTCACCATTCGACCGATCTCAACTACCGACCTCTTTGGGATAATGATACCCTTGAACCCCTTAACCCCTTCCACATCCTTCTGGTAAAGGGCCATTCTGAAACCATCCGTGCCCACAACAGATATGCCGCCCTCATATCCGAGGACATACATGCCGGTGAGCACATATCTCGTCTCGTCGGACGATATGGCAAAATCCACCTTGTCGAGCATTTCTAGAAATACGGACCCGGGAAGCACGAACTCCTCGAAACCAACAATCTCTTTGACCTCGGGGAACTCCTCCGGATCCTGTAGACTCAAGACGAACTCCGTCTGCCTCTGTCTGATTATCATGGTATTCTCCTGAAACTCCAAGCTTATTGCCTCCGCATCCATTTCCTTGAGGATCTCGACAAATCTTCTCCCGTGTACTACGATCTTCCTTTCCCCATCC
>CAYZAF010000137.1:0-1917 GCA_964476435.1 uncultured Syntrophaceae bacterium | reverse complement strand
GCAAAGAGGGGCGCCATCGTCGATGTTTTCCCCCCATCGTCCCAGAGCCCGATCAGGATAGAGCTTTTGGGCGACCAGGTATACTCGCTGAGAATCTTCGATGCGGGCAGCCAGAGATCGGGAGGCGAGATGGAGCGTTGCCTGCTCATTCCGGTGCGCCTCGCGCCGGATGAAGGCATCACCATCATCGATTATCTCCCTGACGACGCGGTGGTCGTACACAAGGGCATCGAGACCCTGCGCCTGAAGCTACAGGAGAGCAGAGGGCCTGAAGCGGCTGCCGCTGCAAGGGAGAGGCTCCTCACCCTCGTCAACATGGACGTGTCCGGCGTGAGAGGGGAGGAGGAGGGTGAGGTCCTCGAAGCCATATCCAACAGGGACCTCCGGGAGGCATTCGGGGCCAGGAAGACGGAGATCTTCAGCTCCATGACGGAAAGGCTCAAAGGGGAATGGTCGTCCTATCCCTTCGTCTATCTTTTCTCGCCCAACCGGCATCAGGCGGAACGGCTCCAGGAGATTCTGAGGAACTACGATATAGGCCTTCCCATCGTCAGCCGCATGGGCTACGGCAGTCGGGAAAAAGAATGGGCCATAGTGATCGGTCCCCTCCGGAGGGGTTTCAGGACAGGGGATATCGTGGTGCTTACCGAAGAAGACATAGTGGGCCCGAAGAAGAGGATGATCAGGCAGAAATGGGAGGGGACCGACGAATTCCTCAGCTCCTTCAGGGACCTCTCCGTGGGGGACTACGTCGTGCACGTGGAGAACGGCATCGGCGTCTATCAGGGCATAAAGAAGCTGAAGGTGGACGGGTGCGAGAAGGATTTCCTCCTCATCGAGTATCAGGACGAGGACAAGCTCTATGTGCCTATAGACTTGCTGGAGCTCGTGCAAAAGTACATTGGGGGAGAGAAGTCGCGTCCCAAGATCGACAAGCTCGGAGCAGGCTACTGGAAGCATACGAAGAGCAGGGTAAGGAAGTACGTCGAGGACATAGCCAAGGAGCTCATCCAGTTCTATGCGGAGCGGGAGCTGGCGGAAGGACATGCCTTCCCCCCGGATGACGAGCTGTTCAGGGAGATGGAGGAGCGTTTCGACTTTGAGGAGACCGAGGGGCAGCAGAGGGTCATCAGAGAGGTGCTCGACGACCTGATGAGGCAGAGGCCAATGGACCGCGTCGTCTGCGGAGACGTGGGGTTCGGAAAGACCGAGGTGGCCATCAGGGCTGCGTTCAAGGCGATGATCGACAACAAGCAGGTGGCGCTCCTCGTGCCCACGACCGTTCTGGCCCAGCAGCACTTCAAGACGTTCTCGGAGAGGTTTCGCGACTACCCTGTCATCGTGGAGATGTTGAGCAGGTTCAGGTCCAAAGAGGAGCAGTCGCGAATCATCGAGCAGGTGAAGAGGGGCGGGGCAGACATGATCGTGGGCACCCACAGGCTCCTGCAGAAGGATGTCCAGTTCAAGGACCTCGGCCTGCTCATCGTGGACGAGGAGCACCGCTTCGGCGTAAAGGACAAGGAGAAGCTCAAGTTTCTCAAGAAGAACGTGGATGTCCTCTGCCTGAGCGCCACACCTATTCCGAGGACCCTTCACATGGCAGTAAGCGGCATAAAGGACCTGAGCATCATCAACACGCCGCCGCTGGACCGGCTCGCCGTGAAGACCCAAGTGGTGAAGTTCAACGACAAAATCATCAAGAAGGCGGTGACGGAAGAGCTTGCCCGGGGCGGGCAGGTCTTCTTCGTCCACAATGTGGTTTACAACATAGGGGTCGTCCATGAGCACCTGAGGAAGATCCTGCCTGACGTGAGGATAGGCGTGGCCCACGGCAAGATGAACGAGAGGCAGCTCGAGCGGATCATGATCGATTTCATCGCCGGCAAGCTCGATCTCCTTCTTTGCACGAACATCATC
>CAYZAF010000136.1:0-4479 GCA_964476435.1 uncultured Syntrophaceae bacterium | reverse complement strand
TGGGAAGAGCGTTCTTCCTATGGGGCGTGCCGCGGGCCTGGAGCGCCGCGGCTGGGGCATGTGAGAAGACGAAGCGTCTCTCACATGGCTTTAGACTTCTTCGAGCATGGTCGTGAACAGATCATGATGCTCCTCCTCGCTCTCGAGGATCTCCTTGAACATGAACGCTGTGGTGATATCCCCCTCCTTTGTGGCAAGCTCAATGATCTGCCTGTACATGACAACTGCTTCCTCTTCCGCTTTCACATCCAGCTGGAGGAACTCCTTCAGGCTTCCCCCAACGGTTATCGGCGCGGGTTTCGTCGTGGGCGTTCCCCCGAGGTACCAGAGCCTCTCGGCAATGGACTCTGCGTGCTTCATCTCGGCGATGGCGGTCTGCTTGAACTGATCTTTCACCGCAACGCCCTTCACGCCCATCACCTGCACATGCTGCCACATATACTGGACGCTCACCTGTATCTCCCTCGCAATGGCCGCATTGAGCAGATCCTTCAACTGCTTGCTCACTTTTGTCAAAGGCTCCAACGAGATTGCCATGGGCTTAAGACCTCCTGGTAGGGATTTGTGAAACTTCAAGATAAATATAATCGAGGAATCCGAAGGAGACAAGGATGGGCTTCCCGAATAGGGAAAGCCCGTATTGTGGCTATGTGCGGCCCCTACCCATCCTACTCTCCGTCCCTGCCATGAGCCGGCTGATGTTCTTCGCGTGTTTCGCGAAGATGAGGAGCATCACCGCGAGGCAGAGGAGCACGTAAGCCGCGGGGGCTTTCAAGGCGAGGAGCAAGACGGGCATGAGGGCCGCGGCCACGAGGGAGCCGAGAGATACGTAGCGCCACGCGTAGAGCACGCAAGCGAAGACTGCGATGTCTATGAGCACGGCAAGGTAGCTCAAGGCCATGAAGACGCCGAGGGCGGTGGCCACTCCTTTGCCGCCCCTGAACCCGAGGTAGACGGGAAAAAGATGGCCCACGAACGCAGCGAGGGCCACGGCAGCGACCAGGAATTGGGGCTCGCCCGCCCGCATAGCCAGGGCAGTGGGGAGGAGCCCCTTGAGTACGTCACCGGCGAGAGTCAGGATCCCGAGGGCCTTCCCTGACGTCCTCATCACATTGGTCGCCCCTATGTTGCCGCTCCCTGCCTTCCTGGGGTCTTGCCCCTTCACCTTGGCGAGGAGAAGGCCCACGGGCAGGGAGCCGAGCAGGTAGGCGAGCAGCATCCAGAGGGCGGGCCCTGCCTGGGACGGGTGGAACATCCCTATCCCTGCCAGAAAGGAGTGTGGTAGGGCCAGAGGCGCTTGCGGATGGCATCCGGGATCACTTCCTCCCTCTTGTTGAGGATGACCCCGAGGATGGGCACCCCGACGGCCGTCAGCTCTTCCTGGACAGCCCTCGCCAGCTCCCAGCGCGTCCTGTCCGCCTGAAGCACCATGATCAGCCCGTCCATCCTGCTCGCCAGCATTGCGGCTTCGGGGGCGTCCATGAGAGGAGGGGAATCGAAGATGAGGAGATCGCAGGCGTTGCGCAAATCCTCCACCACCTGGGCAAACGCCTCTGACTCGTAGAGGGCTATGGGGTTTTCGAGGGTCTGCCCTGTTTGGAGGAAGTAGTACTTCTCCGGTATTACCTCAGTGATTGCCTCGTGGAGGGCGGCGCGATCCCGGATGAGGTCGCAGAGGCCCAGCCGTCCGGCTTTGAACAGGTGGTGGAGGCCCGGCTCTCTCACATTGCCGTCGACCAGGATGACCCTCTTGGAAGAGCGGGCGGAGAAGGCCTGCGCGAAATTGAAGGCCATGGTCGAGGCCCCGTCCAAACCCTCGCACCCGGCAAAGGCGAGGGCATGAGCCCTTTTCCCCGGATGCCCCTGCTGAGGCTCCGTCGTCTCCTTATCGCTGCCGGCCTGCGGCGCGCTCCTGTCCAGCCGTTTCAGGAGCTTCCACAGCACCTTGTAAAAGTGGTCGTGCATATCCGACAGGTCGGCGATCCGCGAGGCGTCAAACCAGTCCGTGCCTGCGGAAACGCCTGCCGGCTCCTGTCTAACCCATGCCTTGGAATCTCCTGGCCTACGAGCCCCCATTATCTGAAAGAACCTCCGTCCGATCCATTGCCCTTGCCAGTCCGTCCTGGGGCGCGGCTCTCCATCTCGGCCGTGATCTTGTCGAGCTCGCTCTCGATATCCATCAGTTTCTTTCCTGTGTTGCCCGTTTTCTCCAGTGGGTCTGCCAAAGACGCTGTTTCCGCAAGGCCGGAAGCGGCGCCCGGGCCCGCGGCATCGGCCTCGTGGGAAGCGGGGAGGCCCTGGGAGGAGACAGCTTCTATGTGCGCCCATATGCCTGAAAGGGTCGGCACGATGCTCTTTGCGTATTGCAGATGGCTTGAGGCGAACGTGGCGGCGAAGCAGAGAACTACTATTACCACCCCGTATGCGAGATCGCCAGGCGTCATCACCGGACGCCTCAGGTCGACGCCGAGAAGCGTCTGCAGGCGATCCGGCCCCTCGGCCGCCTTCCCTTCGAGCCCCGGTGCTTCAATGGGGGGCGCTGCTGTCAGGGGCACGGTGAGCAGAAGGGGTACGCTTAAGTTGCGGGCCACGTCGTCTGCCCCTCTGAAGGTGTGCCTGGAGCACTGGTGGATAGCTGACAGGGCGAAGCCCACGATGAGACCAGCGAGCCCGGAGAAGAGAACGATGAGCTCCTTGGGGAAAGAGGCCGGGACAAGGGGAGGGGCGGCTAAAGAGGCTATCTTCAGCTCTGCGGCAGGTTGGGCCTCGAGGCGGGCGTTCCTGCGAAGGGCTTCAGCCTTGTCTTTGTAAACGCGATACTCCTTCTCCAGCGCGTTTCTCTCTCCTTCTAGCTGCTCCCGCGTTGCCGCAGCGATCCCCGCTTCTTCCAGCCCCCTCTTTTCTATTGCTATCTGGCGGGCGAGGGCTGCCTTCCTCTCCTCAGCTTCGGAGAGGTCCACGCTGGCTGCACCACGGAGACTTTCGATCTTGAGGTCCCTCAGTTTGGCGATCTGGGTGTCGAGGGCCCTGATCTCGATTGCGTCAGCCGGATAGAGCCGCGCCATTCTTTCCCGCTCATCTTTCAGGATGAGGTAGGAATCGTCCAGACTCTTCAGATAGGACTGCCTGTTGCCGAGAGGCAGGCCTGATGCCGGGGTCTCGACCCACCCTTCCCGGCGCTGCCCCTCCTCCGCGAGCCTCTCGATCCAGGCTTGGATGCGGGCCAGATCGAGGTCGGCCCGCTCGTATCTCCTTCTGAGATCTGAGATACTCGCCTCCATGATTTCCTTCCGTAAGGGTTCCCCAGGCAGGTGTGCCTCGGCCTCGAGCCGTTTGAGCCTCTCTTCCACCTCAGTCAGCTTGTTTGCAGTGACCTCGGCCTGATCGCTGTAAGCGCGATACGTCTCCTGCGCATCCTCGAAGCGGATGTGCCCTGCGAGGTACTCGTCCGCATAAGCATTGGCTGCGAGGGCAGCAACACGGGGGTCAGTCCAATAGAAGGCCACGGAGATGAGATCGGTGCCCCTCACGGGCCTGACGCAGAGGGCATTATGGAAATCAGCTGCCATCCGCTCCTCCGGTCCAATGGGGCCGGGGACCATGTTGAGGTAGATGAGGATGCGGTTTATTGCTGGCTCGACAAAGTCCTCGATCCGGTGCAGGAGCGAGTTGTCAGGCGAAGGCAGCACGCCCTCGTTTTTCAGCCGTACCATGACGGCTTCCGTGAGGTGCTGCCCCTTCAAGAGTTCCATCTCGTCTCGGGTTGCCCGGGCCCTTTCCTCGGGGGGCATGCGAAAGGCCTCCGGCCGGTACTGGTCAAGGGGAGAGGGGCTGGACGAAAGCGGCGAGACGAGGAGGCGCGCCTCCCCACGAAAAACAGGGGGGGCAGCAATACACCAGAGGAGCGAAAGGATGATGGCCAGGAGAAAAACCGCGAAAATAAAGGGTCGGTCTTTGAAGAAGATGTACAGGAAACTCCTCAGCATCAACAGTCTTCTTCCTCCCGTCTTTTTTAGTTTTTGTCGTCTTCGAGGCCCTTGACGGATCCCTCAAGAAACCCCGCGCGAGCCATGGGCGCAACGCGCCTCGAGGGGCTTACCTAGAGTCGTCCGTGGGGCCCGTATGGTGCACTCCTTCCGAAATAGATCCGTGACCGTTGGCTGCCTTCCCGCTGAAAATCCGGAACCCAACCCGCACCGGACCCTCCGATGCTTGGGAAGGCGAAACCGAGATCACGTCATATTCTTACAGGTCTTATTGCGTTGTCAAGAAAAAAGAGGGACCTCCCTTGCATATGCCCATATCCTTTGAGAACGCTTCAGGTTCCCCATTAGTTGACAGATATGCTCAAGATTGTTGTATAATGGGACCACTGCGATGTTTTCGGGATTGCGCGACGACATTCGGACCATTTTCAAGAGGGATCCGGCGGCGAGGAGTGTTGCGGAGATCCTCTTTGCCTACCCGGGCTTCCACGCA
>CAYZAF010000135.1:0-7474 GCA_964476435.1 uncultured Syntrophaceae bacterium | reverse complement strand
GCTGCCCGACCCGATGTGGTGCTTCTGCAGGATGCGGGAGGCCTGCTGGATGGGCCCATCGGCCGCTTTTTCCGGGGATGGAATGTCCGCTTCTATGGCCAATACGTCATCGCGAGCAAGCTCCCCTTGGACGAAGGGGAGGTGCAGTGGATACCTTTTCTTGGGGAGAACCACTCGTGCCTCCGGTGCCGGCTGCACCTTAATACGAAGACGCTCATTCTCTACAGCGTGCATTTTCATTCACCGAGGGAGGGCCTCAATGCCTTGAGGGTGGTGCGGAGAGAGCCCTGGTCTCTATTGGGAGCCATTCAGGAGCTTGAGGAGAATGTGGAGGCCCGCCTTACTCAGGCGCGTGCCCTGCAAAAGCTCGTCCAGCAGGAGCGGGAACCGGTCGTCGTCGCCGGCGACCTGAACTCGCCTGACGCCTCTCTCGCCTGTGCAACCCTAAGGCAGGCGGGGCTTCACGATGCCTTTGTCGAGGGGGGGATGGGCTACGGCTATACGTACGGCCATTTCCTTCTCCGGCGCAGGCTCCCCTGGCTCAGAGCCTCCTGGGTGCGGATCGATCACATCATGCTGAGCCCTCAGCTCAAGGCGCGCGCCTGCTGGGCAGGAACGGGCAATGCTTCCGAGCACCGCCCCGTCATTGCGGATATCGTTTCGTAGGCGATGAGAAAGGCGCCGTTTACGGCAGAAAGCGCGCACCCCCTGCAGGATTACATTCCCTCCACGGTACCTGATATGCGATAATATATGGGCATTAATCGTGATGTCCCATGTTTTTTGAGGGCTGCCACGGACGAACAGAGGGGAAAAGGGAGCGCGTACCAATGCGGAGGCCCCCGTGAAAGTGGAAGAAGTGTTGGTGGCAAAGGGCTACCTGTCGAGGAGCGCCATCCGTTCGGCAGTGCAGGCAAGTGTCAAGAGACGGGTTCCTCTCGAGAGCCTGCTTCTCTCCTCCGGGGCAATAACCGAGCAGAAGCTCAAGGAAGCCCTCCTCGTGGGCGACGAGGAGATCGAGGAAATCAAAGATCGGCGCCTTTTTCTGAGGAGGACCCCCCTTTTCAGTCAAACAGACGAGAGAGCGCTGCAGGAGATCGCCGCAACCGTTTCGTGGGAATGGTTTCCCCGGGACCACGTGATCGTGGGGCAGGGGGCCAGGACTGCTGACTTCTATGTGGTTCAAAGCGGCCGGGTCAAGGTATGTGTCAGCGAGGGCGAGAGGGAGAAGACCCTTGCCGTCCTTTCGAGGGGCGAATGCTTCGGGGAGATGTCTCTCTTATCCGGCGGCGCAACCACAGCAACCGTGAGGGCGGCTGAGCCAACGCTCTGCTTGAAGCAGGGGCAGAAGCAGTTTCTTGAGATGATGAACAGGTATCCGACGCTTCATCGTTTCTTCGGCAGGCTGTTTGTGGAGAGGGCGAGGACCATTTACAAAGAGCTTCTCCTCGACAGCTACCCCTTTGTGCAGCCTGCATCTCCTTCCGCTGCCTCCGGCCAGGCAGCCTACGAAAGACCCGTGATCATCCTTACCCTGGGCAGGTTCGGGATTATCAGGAAAGGCAAACCGATAGTTTTCGCGGGCAAGGCGCAAAAAAAACCCCTCCTCCTCCTCAAGGCCCTGATCTGTTTAGGGGGCAGGCAGGTGAGGGAAGGCGCCATCACCGAGCTTTTGTGGCCCGATTCCGAAGCGGATGCTGCCCACAGCGCTTTCAGCACCACGTTGTCCCGTCTCCGGGGCCTTTTGGGCAGTCAAAAGGCGATCGAGATCAGCGAAGGCAAGGCGCGGATCGATCCCGACTACGTCTGGATCGATGTGTGGGAGTTCGAACGGCTGTGCAAACAGGCAGATGGTCAGCGGAGCGAAGGCGCGGCTCTTCCGGCGAAGGAAGCGATGCAGACGGCAATCCGGCTCTACGAGGGTCATTTCCTCGCTTCGGATGATGAATTCTGGGCCCTTTCCGTGAGGGAGAACCTGCGGAACCGTTTCGTAAGGCTCGTTTCGAAGTTCGGCGAGGCTCTCGAGCGGCAGGACGATTGGGAAAGGGCCCTTGAGTTATACGAAAAGGCCTTGGAAATCGATCAGTTCGTCGAGGAGTTTTACCAAAGGCTGATGGCGTGCTATCAGAAACGGGGTTGCCGGGCCGAGGCGATCGCCGTGTACGAGCGATGCGTGCGAATGCTCAGCATGGAATTCGGGATAAGTCCCTCTGACAAGACCCTCGCAATTATCGGGAAGATCAGGTCGCGGACCGAGTGATAGGCTCCGGCTGACCAACTCTCCACGAGGTTGAGATCAACATATGGCGGGAAGGAGCCAAGATCGAGCGGATTTTTCTTCCATGAATCATGCCTCTTTTCTTTCGATTACCGGCCCCAGGAGCGTGTGCACCAGCTCCGAGTCCCTTTCCGCGCCTATCTCGGAGAAGATCGCCTCGGCCTGTCTGAGGTGTCCTTCATCGTTCAGCCGGCTGCCCATTTCATAGTGGGCCACGCCCTTTTCGTAGGCTGCGCCTATCTCCTCGGCCACTGCTATGCTGCGCTCCCAAAGCTTCTCAGCGGACGTGTGCCTTCCCGAGAGCCACTCACACACCCCCAGTAGCCTGACCGCCTCCGGAAGGGCATTACGTCTTACCCTTGCGAAACGCAGGGCCTTCTTGCATGCCTTCTTCGATTTTTCCACCCATGCCGTTCTATTCTCTCCTTCATTCAGCTCTGCTTGCGCAAGATAGGCCTGGGATAGGGTGAGGAGAACAAAGTGCGTCGAAAGTCTGACTTTATGCTTTGCCCTGTACGCTGCGGTCTGGATCGCAGTATTCAGGGCCTCGCCTACGTCTCCCAGACGGAGGTAGCATCTGGCTAACGTGTATCCCTCGGTAACACGAAGCTCATGGTTCGGGATGGTCTCGGAAACCTCAATGGCCTTCTTCAGACTGGCGATGCATTCCTGGAATGCGCCTTGCCGTTCCTGCGTGACCCCCAGGATCGTCAAACCGCATGCGAAGGCCTGGGGGTCCTTGACGTCTTCGCCGGTGCGGATCAGTTCATTCGCGAGCTGGCGCGCCTCGCGAAAGGCGCCCAGGTAGTAGTATGACAAGCACGTGAAAGTGACGATGAATGCCCAAAACGTGAGGTTAGGGTAGCTCTCCCGGCGGCAGATCTCGGCGCCCTTCGAGCCGTACGCGATCGCTGCGCGAAACTGTCCTGTTTCGCACTCCACCACTGTCGCGACAAGATAGCTTCTGATCAGGGCAGCGGTATGCTGGGTCTTTTCCGCCAGGACCATGGATTTTTGGCGAAAGAAACGGACCCCCGGGGGGAACGCGAGCAGGTGCGCTGCGTACCTCAGTGTAGAGTATTCCATGGAGACACCGGGAGCGAACCCTTTCTTCTCGCAAAGATTGAGGCACGTGAGGGCAGTGAGGAGGAAGCGGTCCGGCGCCCTCGTGGAGTTTATCGTCTCTATGACCTCGTAGATGCGCAGCACCTCGTCGAAGGCCTGATCCATTACCCCATAGGGCTTCCTCATGATCCTGCGCGAAAAAATGCCATGCCGCACCTGAATCGCTGCCTCCCGTACGATTCCCCTGACCTCCTGAAAGCGGGAGTACGGCAGCCTCTGCCTACCGAAATAGACGAGGGCCCTCTGGAGGTATTCCATCGCCCGGTCGTACTCACCTCTCCGGTAGAACGCCTCCCCCATCTTCCGTTCCAGGATACCCCTCCGGATTGGGTCCCACTTGTCCCCGAACGCCCTCGCGTAGGTCTCGAGGGCCTCCTGGTAGTAGGTCAGTGCTTCGGCATCTGCCGCGATTCGGCCTGCCTGGTCTCCTGCTTTGAAGAGATACTCCTGGGCTTTCTCCCAGTTCTCTGCCTTGGCATAATGGTAGGCAAGGACAGATACGAACTCGTCCTGCCGGTCGGCGAAGAGGGTCTCGATGGCAGAGGCAACCTTCCCGTGAAGCTCGTGGCGCCGTTTCAGGAGAATGCTCTCGTAGGTGGATTCCTGGACGAGGGCATGCTTGAAGCTGTACTCCAGTTCGGGGACCTTCTGCTTCTCCAGAATGAGCCCGGCAGAGGCGAGCCGGTCCACGGTCTCGTCCAGGTCTTCAATGGCCCTCTCGACCGTGCGGAGTACCCGGTAGAGGAAGGTCCTCCCTATGACGGAGGCGGTGCGGAGGACGTGCTTCATCTCGTCGTCGAGGCTATCGATGCGGGCCATGATTACGCCTTGTATCGTGTCGGGGATGCCGATGGTCTCGATCCGCGACGTTGCCCTCCAGAGACCGCTCTCATAGCGGACTGCCCCTTTATCTATGAGGGTCCGCAGGATCTCCTCGATGAAGAAAGGGTTGCCGTCTGCTTTGGCGAGGATAAGCTGCCGCACACGGGAGGGTAGGTTCTCGACGAGGAGAAGGTTGTCCATGAGCTTGGTGCAGTCCGTGGACGAGAGGGGATTGAGGCGGATCTCGGTATACCGTCTTTCGTGGTCTTTGAGGGCGGCATCGCGGAGGCGCGCTGCGGGGGACTGCTCAAATCTGCTCACCCCGCACAAGAGGAGAGGAACGCGATTGATGAGGGGGAGGAGGTGCTCGATAAGGGCCACGGTCGATTCGTCCGCCCACTGAAGATCCTCGAACACGAGCACGAGGGGATAGCTGAGGGCGAGACGCTCGAAGAAGCGGCGCGAGGAAAGGTAGATGTGCTTTCCCATAGACTCCCCATTGAGGTGCCTCAGGCTTAAAGCCAGGTCGCCTTTCGCTTCGAGGCCTATGAGGCCGGCAAGATAGGGGAGGATCTCCGCGCTGTCAGAGGGGAAGAGGTCGACGATCTTCGCTTCGAGCTTCTCCCAGGCCTCGATATCGGTGTCGTCCTCCGTGATCCCCGCGTACTGCCAGAGGATCTCGCGAAACGGCCAGTAGCTCATCTTTTGACCGTAGGAGAGGGTCCGGCCCTCGAGCCAGGAAACGTCGCTCTGATAGTGCCGGTGCAGCTCTGCCATGAGGCGGGACTTGCCGAGGCCAGCATCGCCCACGACGGAGAGGATGCCCCCTTGGCCGTCGAGGACCCGGTTGATGCATCCTTTCATCGCCGCAATTTCCGCATTGCGGCCGACGAGGGGTGAGCTGATCTCCCGGAAGGCGATACCTGCGGCCAGGTCGGTCTTCTCTTCCAGGAGCCTGTATGGCACGACGAGGTGCGCCTTCCCCTTGATCGACACGGGTTCGAGCTTCTCGAAGGAGAATATCGCCTTGCTCTGAAGGTACGTGCTCTCTCCTACCAGTATCTCATTGGGCTTGGCGAGATCCGACAGGCGGGAGGCAAGGTTGATCGTGTCTCCCGCGATGCCGTGGGTCCCCTTGCCCGAGTCCCCAGTGCCGGTGACGACGAGGCCCGTGTTGATGCCTGTGTGGGCGGAGAGGGGATATCCCACCACATCTGCCTGCGCCACGAGCCAATGGATTTCCCTGGCCGCGCGGATGGCCCTTAGGGGGTCATCTTCGTGGGCGGAAGGGACGCCGAAGACCCCCATGGCGGCATCGCCTATATACATTTCCACGAAGCCCCCGTGCCTGCCGATGATCTTTGCGAGCTCTCCGAAGAGCCTGCCGGTCATCTCCCTGAGCTCTTCGGGATCGAGCTTCTCGGAGAGGGCAGTATAGCCCGAGAGGTCGGAGAAGAGGATCGTCGCGTGTTTCCTCTCCCCTTGAGCTTCCGCGATCCTCCTTTCCGTGGGGAGACCCTCTTGGATTCTCTGGCCGCACTGGCCGCAAAACAGGTCTTCCGGATGAACGACCGCGCTGCAGTGAGGGCACGCGGGTGAGAGGGGGCCCCCGCATCTCCGGCAGAACTTATTTTCTTCTGGATTATCGGTCTGGCATTTCGGACATTTCACTGGAAACCCGCCTCGCGCTCCTGGAGTTCTAATCCTCGCAACATCGCGACCAAGAGTCGATCGACCTCGGTGTCCGATTGCAAAGGGGATTTACTTCTGATTTCGGCTGGGTAGGCTCAGAATTGATGAGAAGAGACGCCGGCACTGTCTTCGCCCTCTTCCATGGGAAGAACAATTCTCGCCCTCTCATGTTGTCGGTCTAAGGAAGATAGTATCAACTATCCCTGCCCTTGTCAAAACAAAACGTGACAGGGAAGCGTGTCATGTCCCTTCTCTCTCGTGCCCCGGCGCGAAAGATACCGCCCTACTTCGGCGGCGGTCCTTCGATCACCTGGACAAGATCGATGAGCCGGAGCCATCGGGCGAACGCTTGCCTCACCTCTCCAGCGGTGAGGCCGACATACCTGTGGGCCGCGAGGATCGGTTCGTCCAGGGGCAGGAGATGCATGGAAAGGGAGATGAGCTTACGGGCGATCTGGTCCACGCTTGATTCCGACAGGGGGATCTCCCTGAGCACGAGGGCCTTGGCCCGCTGAAGCTCAAGGGGAGCCACGGGGGTCGTCTGCATCTGGCTGAGGTCGTGGGCAACGATAACGCGGGCCTTTTCCGCATTTCCCGGATCGCAGCCGAAGGTGACTGCATAGAGCGAACGGGTCACGCCCACCTCGAAGGCGGACGTCACGTAGTAGACGAGCCCCGTCTCCTCCCTCAGGTCGCGGTAGAGGCGGGTGGCATAGAAGGCACCCCCCAGGACGTGGTTGCCCAGCTCAAGGGCATAGTAGTCCGGATTCGACCTTGTGAGACCGAGGGTCTGCGCGAGGATCACCTTGGCCTGAATCCTGCTGAGATTCGGCACCTGAGAGGCGGATGGCTTGTTTGGCGGGACCGGGGGCAGGAAAGTCTCGGGCGCGGGTCCTTCTGCCTTCCACGATCCGAAGTACTTTTCGATAACAGCCCTCGCTTCTTCCGGCGTCACCTTGCCCATGACGACGATAGTGGTGAGATCGGGCCGGAAGACCTTTCGATAGTAGTCTGACACATCAGATAGCGACAACGCCTCAACCCCAGCCGGTGTCGCTTCCCTGAGGGCCGGATCGCCCTTCGGGAAGAGAGCTGTTCTCAAGGCCCGACGCGTGAGAAAATCAGGGCTCTCAAGCTCGCCCGCCACCGTACCGGCGACCTGCTGCCTGACGGTTCTGAACGCCTCTTCGGGCAGGGCAGGATTGAGCTCGTTGTCAGCGAGAAGCTGCACGCCCCTCTCGAACTTGTCCGCCAGGACGGCCAGGTCGAAATCGGAGCCTGCAGACCCCTGAGCCCCTATCTCATCGAGCGCCTTCCGGAATTCCTTCCGATCGAGGGTGGTGGTGCCGTAAGAGAAGAGCTGGTCCAAAACGCGGTCCACGCCCTTTTTTCCCTCAGGGGTTTCCATATCCGGGCTGTTTCTGACGCGGCCGTAGACGCTTACCGTGTCGCTCACTTCCTCCGGCTGCACGATAAGGCGGAGACCGTTAGGCAGCGTGAAGACCGTCGGATTGACCGTCGATCGAGGTATCTCGAGCCGCCCGAGGCGTGCTTGCG
>CAYZAF010000134.1:0-18750 GCA_964476435.1 uncultured Syntrophaceae bacterium | reverse complement strand
ACAGGAAGGTCCGCCCATTGCGACAACCGGGCGTGCGACTGGAACGTGTTGAAATATTGACACCTGCAAACGGGTAGAGGAACGAACTTCATCTTTTTGTGCCTGTTCAATCCTAAGAAGACAGGTTCCGCAGGGAAGGGCGGCGGGTTGGACAACGCTTCGCCCCTGCCCTTGCCTAAGGCAGGGGCGAAGAATGGCCAGACTATCGCTTCGTTTTTGCTGCGGGCTTCGCTGCTTTCTTCGCTGCCTTCTTCGCAGCCTTTGCCACCACTTTCTTAGCCATCGGGTTCCCCCCTTTCAGCGGATTTATGCATCATGCCAGCTTTTGCAAGCATTATGCCATCAAACGCCAGGTCGCCATGGGCCCATATATCTCGCATCCGTGCTGCCGCCGATACGCCTTTGGAGCCCCCAGTTCCTGGCGAAGGGCGTCTTGATGATCGATTCATGCCTACACCGATCTCGCCTTAGGGAAATACCCGACTCTTGAGGCACGCCACGTTTCCCTTGGCATCCCATAACCATCCAGCGAGCGCCACGATCCGATAGAGGTGAGGCAGGCTTCGCCCGGGAACCTTTGTATGCTTCTCATGGCCTCGGAAAAAGACAGGGCTCCTGACGCGACTTCAAGCTGTCTGCTCCGCCCCTTCTTCCGGGCCGCAAGGGTGCCGTAGTATAGACTCTCCCCAGTGTATATTAGTGTTACGATATATTAGTATCAAGTATATCTTTGTCTATTATTAGCGTAATGCGCCATTGATTGTCCTTCATGTTGGTGAGACAATGCTAAGAATGGCAGCGGCGAAGCGCGAAAAAGGCGCACAAAAGAAGACGAGGGTGGCCCATTCTGACGGCATGGTCATTGCAGCGAACTTCAAGAGGCTGCGGATCGACGCGGGATGCAGGACACAGCAGGAGCTGGCAGACAGATGGGGTGTCACGGTAGGCTACATAGGCCAGATAGAATCGGGGGCAGTCAGCTTTGGAACCAGGGCCCAGGAAAAATGGGCAAAAAGGTTCAGCGTAACCCGGGATCAGTTTACAAGACCCTCTGATATCGGGGTACAGGTAGCGTGGGTTGTGACGGAGAAAGGGATCATGGTGACCCCGGACGCATCCACCCACGGCGACGTAGAACCCGTACCACTCCCGCCGGGATACACTCAGAAGCGGGCGGAAAAGGAACAGGTTTACGCAGTCAAAGTAGTGACGGATGGGCTTTACCCTTACCTCCGGAAAGACTCATGCATTTATGTCACCCCTATGCCATTATCACGCGTCATCAACGAAGACCTAGTTGTCTACAGGGATGAAAGCGGCATTCTGAGCCTGAAAGAGCTGGAATTTCTCCCCGGCGGCCGTGTGCTCCTCAAGGGGCTCGGCCGCGGGATCGCCCTTACCCTCGAGGCAGACCCTTCCACGCAAATAGAGACCGTAATCCTCATAGGCCGCCCCAAGGCGCACCCGTAGGACCCATCTTTCGAGCCTTCTCTTCGGCGTTCGCAATTTTTTCTGTTTTTCTTCCTCTTTTTTTCTTGAAACGAGCAGTTTGGTCGCCTTTATCTTAGGTTTACACTATTATGAAAGATAACCTATATTATAGTTTTAAACTATCATTAACTGTACTAAGAATATTACCTATATCGGTATCGGTGGAATACGGGTCTGGGAGAGGCCAGGGGGACTCGACGGACATGCATGGTCCTAAAGGTCGTTGCCCTCCAGCTTCTGACCCATGGGCACGGGAGATTCCTCGGCAAGGTGGTGTTCGCCGGAGGCTTTCGCGTATCCGTGATGAACAGCTACGTTGCCATAAAGTAGCGGGGAAGGCATAAAAGCGAGCCAAAAGCAATGCTGAGGCGTCCGCACCTGCTGGCTCGTAGTCAATGGCAGGCGGCGTGCGAACATCGGGTCGACCGGACACGACAGATGCCCTTGAAGCCGCGCGGCTTTAGCCTCTAGACAAGGAACTGCTGGAGATTCTGGTAGTTGACGAAATCCGCGTCCACGAAGCTGGCGCCCACGTATACGTTCCCGTTCGACGGCACCACGCGCTCCGCCTTGCACACGACCCTGATCGGCTTATTGCGGTCCGGCAGCACGAAAGACGTCTCGAACTGCGATTTCTCCCCCCCTTCGTAAATCTTTGAGACGCATTCCCTGGGTACGGAAACGCACATACCGCCAAGCGAGAGGTCCAGAACAACGGCGCCGTGCTGGGTGGGGTCGGAGTCCCGCGTCTTGACGTATGCAGGTATCGTCACTGCCTTCCTCGGGTACCGGCGCCTTTCCTGCTGGTCGCGGCCAGGGAAGTCCTTGTTCTTCTTCAAGTAATCCGTCAAAATAAGCTCAATAGCTGACGAAAGGGAGCGTCTATCTTCCCGCGCCACTGCTTCAAGGGCGCTTCGCAGATCCTCATTGGTCCGGAAGCATATGGTAATCTCTTTCTTCATGTTCTACTCCCTCCCGTTGCATTACATGGCAATACTTACCATGGTCGGTATTGCCCTTCCAGTAGTGCAAGCCCGACGGACACAGTTGACAAGGTCAAAACGACAGTGAAGAGTGTGATACAATGTTCTTAATACAATTTCGGTCGTATGTCAATTCTTTTATCGAGATTCCCGTACGTTTTTCCCAATTTTTTTTTGAGGGCCGCGGATGCTACCGTGGCCGGTGGCTCTTCTGTCCTTGATTCTTTTTGATCCGGAGCCTCAAAGTATCGCATGGTCAGGCGATGTAGTGGGTGCCCCGGCTTTTCCGATTGCGGAAGGCGGCCGAAGCTACGAGATAAGCGGTCTGGATCCCGTTCCGGAGCGCTACGATCATGGGATTGAGGTGCGATTTGCGGTAGAAATCGTCTATTCTGCTCGACAGGTACCGCAGATCCGCCGTGGCCCTCTCGAGCCTCTTCTCCGTCCGTATGATGCCTACATAGTTCCACATGGTCGATTTGATGGAGAGCCAATCTTGCTGAATGAGGGCGGGGTCAGTCTCGTCCTCCTGGTCAGGATATATCCACTCGGGGATATCCGATTCCTTGAAGGACTTCTCCCTGGTGAGATGGGCAGCAATGTGCTGAACTGACCTCAATCCCCACACGAGCCCCTCGAGGAGCGATGTGGAGGCAAGTCTGTTCGCCCCGTGGAGGCCCGTGGCCGACACCTCGCCAGCTGCGTAGAGGTTGCGCAAGGAAGTCCGGCCCCACAGGTCCACGTGAACGCCGCCGCAGCTGTAATGCGCCGCGGGCACCACTGGGATGGGCTCTTTGGCCATGTCAATGCCCAGGGAGAGACATTTCCCGTAGATCTCAGGGAAGCGCTTCTTCACATCGACCCCCGTATACGGGGCGATGTCGAGATAGACGTACGAATCCCCCCTCTTGATCATCTCTTCATAGATGGCCCTCGAGACCTCATCCCTCGGGGCAAGATCTCCGCGGGGCGAGTATTTGTCCATGAAGAAAGATCCGTCCTTTGTCGTGAGGCGTGCCCCCTCGCCTCTCACTGCCTCGGAAATGAGAAACCCGTCAGCGTCCTTGTGAAAGAGCGTGGTAGGATGGAACTGGACATATTCCATGTTGATGAGCCTTGCCCCTGCCCGCGCGGCCATGGCGTATCCGTCACCGGTGGCGCACCGGGGGTTCGTGGTGTGCTGGAAAATCCTTCCGAGACCGCCCGTCGCAAGGATGGTGCAGGAAGAAAAGATGCGCTCCACCCTCTCCGTCTCGTTGTTGAGCACGTATGCCCCAATGCACCGGGGCTCTTCGTAGAGGGAAAGGGGGCTTTTCGAATGATGGGGAAGCGTGAGGAGATCGATGGCCGTGTACCCGGGAAAGACCCTGATGTCCCCGATCTCAGATATGCTCCTCGCTAGAGCCTCCTCTATGGCCTTGCCCGTCCTGTCCATGGAGTGGAGGATGCGGCGCCTCGAGTGATTCCCTTCCTGGGCATACTCGTATGCCCCTTCTTCGGTCCTCTCAAAAGAAACGCCCGCCTTTCTTATGAGGAACTCCTCTACTGCCTTTGGACCTTCGTCGGCCAGGACGCGCACGGCTTCCGGATTGGAGATGCCGTCCCCTGCTTCCATGATGTCTTCTATGAGAAGCTCCGGAGAGTCATCCTCTCCCATGCAGACAATGCCTCCCTGGGCATGGCAGGTATTCGATTCCCTGATATCTCTCTCTTTGCTTATGAGGATCACGTCGAGGCCCGCATCGTACGCGGAAATTGCTGCGCTCAAGCCCGCAATGCCCGAACCGATGATCAAAAGGTCGCAATAGAGACTGCCCCTCATGTGATCTCCAGCATGCGCTCCAGTGCGATGCGTGCTTCTCTCGCCACGGTCTCGTCCACAACGACTCTGCCCGGAAGCTCTCCGCTGGTGAGGCCAATGAGCACGCGGAGAAGTTTTTCTGGGGTGACCTTAGCCATCTCCTTGCATCTCTCTTCGCGAAGGGGGATGATGAGCTTGCCCGGGTTCTCGCGCTTTATGCGGTTGACGAAATTCCATTCCGTACCGATGGCCCACTTCGAACCTTCCTGCGCCTTGTCCACCGTGGCCTTGATAAAATTCGTCGACCCTGCAAGGTCCGCTTGGCTGTAAACCTCGGGGGTGCATTCGGGATGGACGATTACCGTGATGCCCTCGTATTTCTTGCGGAGCCTCGTAATGTCGGATGCGACCATCACCCGGTGGACGATGCAGAACCCCTCCCAGAGAAAGACCTTTGCCTTCTCAGCCGACGTTGAGCCCGCCCTGTCGAGGCCCTTCTCGGGGTCCCAAAGAAACATCTCTTCCTCCGCCAGACCGAGGTCGCGCGAGACATTGCGCCCCATATTCTCGTCAGGAAAGAAAAAGAGGCATGTCCCTTGAGCGAGCACTCGGCTGAAGATCCGCTTCACGTTGGCCGATGTGCAGACCATGCCGCCGTGCCTCGCGCAAAAAGCTTTCAGATCTGCATTGGAATTCACGTAGACCACTGGGATGATCTGCCTGCCGAGGGAAGCGAGGGCATTCCAGGCCGCCTCCACCTGTCCGATAGAGGCCATGTTAGCCAGAGGGCAGCGGGCATTAGGCTCCGGGTGAAGGACCTCCTGCTCCGGCCTGCAGAGGATCCGGGCAGTCTCCGCCATGAAGGAAACGGAGCAGAAGACGATGTATTTTGCTTGCCTCTGGGTAGCTGCCTTTTCCGCAAGCTGGAGCGAGTCGCCGACAAAATCGGCGTATCTCACTATGTCGTCGTGCTGGTAGAAGTGGGCGAGAAGGAGCAATTCTCTCCCGAGCTTTTCTCTAGCCCCAGCAATCTGCTCAAGAATGGTTTTTTCGTTTCTTACGCCCAAAGCTTATGCCCCTTAAGGCGGCCCTTTTCGCCCCCGGATCACTGTATGAGTAGACTCAGATCGGCCGACTTGAAAGAATGGGTGATTGAACCGACGGAAATGAAATCAATGCCTGTGGCAGCGATCTTCCTTGCCCTCTCCTCGGTCATGTTTCCCGACACCTCGATAGGTATTCTTCCCCTGGTGAGGTCGACCGCCCCTCTCAAGTCCTCGTCCCTCCAGTTGTCGAGCATGATCCTCTCAACCCCTGCTTCCAGCGCCTCTGCGAGCTCCTCCATGTTCTTCACTTCCACCTCGACGGCGACATGGCTCACCTTCCTGATGCTCTCTACTGCGCTTCTTATCGACCCGGCAACAGCAATGTGGTTCTCCTTGACGAGGGCCATGTCCCAAAGGCCGAACCGGTGATTCTCCCCGCCGCCCATGAGCACCGCGTACTTCTCCATGGCCCTCATGCCGGGCGACGTCTTCCTTGTATCGAGGATTCTCACCTTCGTGCCTGTCACTGCCTCGACGAACCTGCGCGTCGCATTGGCTATGCCGCTCAGGCGCTGGAGAATGTTGAGAGCCACCCGCTCACCGGTGAGGATGGCTCTGGTCTTCGCACTCACCCTCGAGACTACCTCCCCGCGACCCGCCATCATGCCGTCCCTTACCAGCTCCTCATACAATCCATCAGGATCGAGGGCCGAAAAGACATCCCGTGCAAATTCCTGACCCGCGATGACGCATTCTTCTTTCGCGATGATCAAGGCATCCGAGACATGATCAACGGGAACGATAGAATTGGTAGTAATGTCTCCCGTGCCGACGTCCTCGGCGAGAAACCCTCTTATCACTTCTCTCATGTATACAGTTATTATACCGCCCCACCCTCAAGCGAGTCAATGCAGATTGCGAGGTCACACGAGCCAACGTCGTGGGCATATAAGCTTCCGATCTCTTCCGGAGGCGCTAGTATTCCGTGAGCTGGCAGCAACGCGTGCAGATCGGAAGAAGGCCTCCCTGCTCTTTGAGCATCCGGCGAAAGCGCATGAAGCGGTCACCGTGCCAAATGTCCATGAAAGACGTGCGATATACGTTGCCCATGGAGAGGGGCTCATCAATGAAGACATTGCAGGGGTAGACGTTTCCGTCCGCGTCGATGGTGGGCTCGTCGTAAGGGACCGGGCAAGGACCCCTGCCGAGATCCCATGCGTAATCCGCGAAGAGCCGCCATATCTGCTCAGGCGGGATATGGGGAAGGGCCTCGATGAAAAAGTCGAATCCCCCATTCTTCAATGCCCGGATCGTGCGGGCGAGCTCCTCCGCACCTGCTCCGAAGTCCCGGTAGTCTTCGCGGAAACTGCCCGGCGAGGTGATCCCCTGCCTCACCTCGAAATACTGCCCCACGAGATCCACGTATCGCTCTTCCGCTTCTTCCGTCACGAAGATCGGCGTTGTCTTGATCTCGAGCACATCGATCAGTTCTCTCCCACGCAGGTCTTCACACAGATCTCTCAAAGGGGCTGCCCCGTTGTGTCTGCTTACCGTATAGCCGAGCTGAACGAGCGGGACGCCCCGGCCCTGCCTCTGTCTGGCCGCACGCACCGCAAGAAGCCCTCTCAGGGTCCGATCATACGCCCAATCCGCACCCCGTATCAGGTTGTGGGTCGCCCTGTCCCCATCAACGGAAACGGTGATCGATGCCACTCGCGCCTCGACGACGGCGTTGGCCCATCGATCAAGGAGGGTGCCGTTCGTGGCGAACTTGACGTAGACGCTCCTTCTCGCGAGGCGCTGCAGCAGATCGCCGAAGGCGGGGTAGAGGAGGGTTTCTCCCCCTACCATGTCGACGAGCCTTAGCCCGCGCGGCACCAGCTCCTCTAACACCCCCTCGATGACGTCCCGCTCGAGGACGCTCTCCAGCCTCGCCTTGCCGTAGTCGAAGTAGGAGCCCCTCCTGCCCCACTGCCCACACATTACGCAGTGGAGGTTGCACCGGTAGAGGAGGCGAAGGTTTAGCTTCGTGGGAAAATAGGAGCCGGGCTGGGGCTCTTGCCCGCGGCTAAGCATGTCTCTAACCTTGGCTGCCCGGCTTCGCCTCAGGAGATAGAAATAGTACCCCGGCTGGCTCCGAAAGTTCTTCCACAGTCTCCGGTAGAGTCTCAAACGCAATCGGCAGCTGGACAAGGTCCGATCTCCAGGCAAGGCGAGCCCACGGCCCTTTTGATACAAGCTTAGTCCGGAAAGGCCTACTGTCAATCCGCTACTTTTCGGGCAGCCTCAGAGCGGCAAACCTGGTCCGCCCATATCTGGCCCGTCATGGAGCTTGACGTCGAGGATCACTGCCTTCCCCCTTTCCATCTCTGCAAAGCCGCGCCTCAGGGCGGGCTCTATTTCTTCAGGTCTCTCTATTTTCTCCCCGTGGGCGCCGAAGGCCTCTGCCAACCGTGCGTATTCCGGCGCCGGGGATATGTCCGCGCCAAAATAGGCGTCGGCCCTAGCCGCATAGCCCTGGGGATAGAGCAGGCCGTGGGCGTGCTTCATGGCCAGGTAACCCCCGTTGTTCATGACCGCGACGAGGATGGGCACACCGTATTCCTGGCAGAGTCCCAACCCCGCGAGCACAGGGTTGTAATTGAAGGCTCCGTCGCCGATGAAGAGAACCACGGGCCTATCGGGATGGGCGAGCTTTACACCGATGGCCTCCCCCACTCCTACGCCGAGGCATCCGTAGCCCGACTTGATGTAGTGGGAGGGCTCGGCCATGTACCGGTGAATGAGGCGCATGTGGCTGATGGTCTCATCCACGATCATGGCGGTGCCGGGGCAAATGCGGCGGGCCTCCCTCAGAAACCACGCGGGGGAGATGGGCATCTTCTTTTGCCCGTCCCGGGCCTCTGCCTCCCAAAGCTTTGTGAGCTCCTCATGGCGCGTCTTAGATTTCCCCAACCTCTCGCCGTACGAGGAGCCATGGGGCGCCGCGGAAAGAAGGGAGCGGACCTTGTCCGTCAGGGAGGCCAACCCCTCCTCGATATCGCCTTTGAGTATCGTGTCTACGGGATAGCCCCAGTGTGGCAGATTCGGGTGGAGAGGGTCATCATCGAGGAGGATGACCCGCACCTCCTCGCTGCACGCCAAGGGAGGATACCAGGGGGCCGAGCCTGCCACGACGAGTACGACGTCGGCGGTCCGGAGGGCCTCGGTCGAGTCAAACCCCATGTAGAGAGGGCTTTCTTTCGGAAAATTCGAACGGGCGGGAAAGGTGCCTTCGAATACGGGAATGGCAAGCATCTCCGCCAATTCGGTCAGCCTTTCGATTGCTCCGGGCTTCTTCCCCGCGTATTCGGAGACGATGACGGGCCGCTCTGCCGAAATCAGTGCGCGCGCCGCCTGCTCCAAGCTCGCGGGGCCCGGTCTGTGCACCGAATCCACCGGGGCTGACCACGGGATTCTACACTCCTCGTAAGACCTGATGAGGAGTTCGGGCGGAACCGAGAGATACACAGGTCCCGGAGGGGTCGTTAAGGCCATCCGGCAGCCCCGGGAGACCATATCCACAAGACCGTCTTTGTAGCGCACGCTGTTGCTCCATTTCACGTACCCTTTGACGAGTGACGACGGACCGCCTACGTCGGAGAGGAGGCTGAGCCAATGGCCGCCCCGGGGCCTGACCTCCTCGTCCCCGGTGTGCTCGTAGGTCTCCCCGCTGAAAACGATCATGGGTACCTTGGCGAAATAGGCGTTCCGCAGGGCCATAGAGCCGTGAAGTACGCCAACGCCGGAATGGAGCAAGACCGCCGGCAATCTGCCCGTGCACTCGGCGTAGCCCATAGCCGCGGAAACCGCGAGCGTCTCGTGGCGGCAGTTTATGTAGCTCAGGGCGCCGTTCCCCTCAGTCCGTCGTCTTGCCAGGGCCTCCCAGACCGGGGCCCATTCGGAGCCCGGCGAGCAAAAGATGGAATCTACGCCGTGCCTTTCCAATAGTTGCGCGAGCAGCTCTCCTCCAGTAACAACCATGGTTCATCCTCCCAATATTCTGCCGGCCGCGGAAATCCCCCTTTTTCCAGGCATTTCTCGCCTCTGGCGTTTATGACGACCCCATTTACCGCATGCAAGGGCCAGAATCATCCTTCCCGTAATCTATGCTTTCGAAGGGCCACGCGCCGCACTGAGGCCCGTTGGATCCAGACTGCGCCGGAGCCGTCGCCTTTTACGCGCCAGGACGGTCACGTTGCTGTAGCCTTTTTAAGTCAGGCCTTCGTAAAGATTCGGCAGGAAGGCACAAAGGAGACCTGTCAGATAGGCACACAGCCTGCACGCGGAGGCGATACTCCTCAAGGGCCTGGGATGATTCCGACTAACTCCCCAAGGAGCTCCTGCGCATTATACCATCGACGGGTCTCACAATTCACGCTCAATTCGGCCGGAACTCCAGCGCCCCGGAGAGCAAGGATGGGTATTCGAGAGGGCTTATCGATCCTTTGGAAGATCTGCCTTCGGCCAAGCATGACAACTCCGATTGCCCCGGGAAGCTGCAACGTGGTACTATTTCGTATGTCTGGGTTACCCTCACCGGAAAAGGTAACGGACGGCGTTTACCTCGTCGGGAGCTCAAGTCTGACTGACGGCAGGGACTGCTCTGTCTACCTCGTGGATGCCGGGGAGCTCGTCCTCATCGACAGCGGCGCGGGCGTCAACACCGGCCAGATCGCGAGGAACATAGAGCTTGTCGGTCTCGATCCTGCGCTCCTTTCCTTCGTCGTCCTCACCCATTGTCACATCGACCACGTAGGCGGCGCCGCCTACCTCAAGAAGCGATACGGGGCCAAGATCGTCATGCACACTCTCGACGCAGGCGCTCTCGAGCAAGGCGACACCACGAAAACAGGCGCTTCCTGGTATGGTCTGGGCCTTTCTCCGCTGCCTGTCGACGTGAAGCTCGCCGAGGCAGAAGAGGTGCTGAGCTTCCGGGACGGGACGAAACTCGTGCTTCTCCACACGCCGGGACACACACCGGGCTCTCTCGCAGTCTACAGAGACCGGGAAGGGGAGAGGGTGCTTTTCGGCCAGGACATACACGGCCCTTTCCTGGCGGAATTCGGCGCCGATCTCCCAGCCTGGCGGCGTTCCATGGCGGGCCTGCTCGGATTGGAGGCGGATATCCTCTGCGAGGGCCATTTCGGCGTGTACAGGACAAAGAAGCGTGTCAGGGAGTATATCGAGGGCTACCTGGAGCAGTATGGTTCCTAGGACGGCGCTGAAGGAAGCCCCGAATGAATGACCCTGCTTGAGAGCAACAGGGTATCCAAGGCACCGAGCTAAAAGCGAGGGTGAGGGGGGAGGCCGGGGCACCCACGTAGTGGGTCGTGGCTTTGCCACTGGAGGGGGCGCTCAAGCCCCATTAATTGCCAGCAAAGCGGAAAAAGGTTTTCCCTGCAGCAAGCTGTAGGGAATCCACAAGTTGAGAAGCCCCTCTTCTCTACACCTTGAACATATGGACCGTCTTCTCCAAGTTCTCCGCAAGCCCTCTGAGCCCCTTGGCTGCGCCAGATATCTCCTCGGAGGAGGAGAACGTCTCCTTCGTCACACTTGAAATCGTGTCTATGTCACGGGTAATCCCATTCGTGGTGGAACTCATCTCCTCGGTGGCGCTTGCGGTCTGCCTGATCCCGTCATAGAGGCTGTCTATGCTGGTGATGATATCCCGAAGCGCGGTCTCGGCCTGCGAAGAGAACTGCACCCCGGATTCGACGTTGAGCTTCGCCTGGTTCATAGATTCAACTGTCTTCTCCACGCCGACCTTGACCGTGTGGATCATACTCCCTATCTCCGTGGTAGATGCGGTCGTCCTTTCCGCAAGTTTCCTAACCTCATCAGCGACTACCGCAAACCCTCTCCCGTGCTCCCCGGCGCGGGCCGCCTCAATTGCCGCGTTCAAGGCGAGGAGATTGGTCTGGTCCGCTATCTCGTTAATGGTGGTGACTATGTTTCCAATCTTGTCGGATTCCTGCCCCAATTCCTTCACGAACTGGGACACGGTTTCCACTGTTTCGGCGATCAGGTTTACCTCTTTGATCGCCTTCTGGACGATTTCCTGGCCTCCTCTCGCGATCTTCACCGTCTCACCTGCAGATTGAGCGATGAAGTTCGAGTTCTTGGCGATGTCCTCGGTCGCTTGATTCATCTGGGTGGAAGCGGTTGCGACCCGCGTCGCCATGTCGACCTGATTCACTGCGCCGCTTGACAGTCTTTCAGCGGAGACGTTCAATTGTGTGCTCGCTGCCGCCACGCTTGCCGCGGAAGCCTTCATCTCCGTCAGTATTCTTCCTATGTTTGTGTTCATATCGTGCATGGATGTCGCAAAGATGCCCATCTCATCCCTTCTTTTCATCGCATGCTCCGACACGGGTATGGAAAAATCACCCTTTGCCATGAGATCGATGTGTGCCGAAGACCGAAGGATCGGGATGGTGATGCTCCGGGTAATCGTGCGGGACAGCCCCGAGCCGACAAGGATGTTTACGATGCCAAGGGCTACAAAAACGATGCGCCCTGTAAGCCCCATCCCTTGGGAATAGACGAGTCCCGTGACGACAATGAGCACCATCAATACGAGGGTAATGGCGAATCCCGTTGCGAGTCTCCTGCCTATCTTAACGTCCGTAAAGAGGTTCATTGCTATGCCTCCTCCTCATCGGTGAAATACGCGGCCGTCACGAAAGCAAACAGCATGAGACAATCCTTCCCGGCGGCTTCTGTATTAAGCGTTTTATCCTTAGACGTCCATCTTCTCCACCATGATTTTTTCGGCAACCGATTGATTCCCTTAAGGCCCTTCACGGAAGTAGACCATTGCCTATAGCAAGTTCGGAAGATGTTTCTTGCCTCGCCTCGGGGGATCGGGTACCATATGAGAGGAGGGCCGCGTTTGCGCCGTGGGGGAGCGCCTCTTTTTCAGATCGCGAGAAAGCGCCGGAACGAGGTGAAGGGGGAAAACGAAATGTGCGCATATCAAGGAAGCATCGGGTGGGTGCTGAAATGCTCGTAAGCATAGACGCTAGACCGGAACCACTCGAGATTGATCTGGGAAGGACGACAATTATGGTGGTCGACATGCAAAACGCCTTTGCAAGCGTTGGGGGCATGTTCGATCTTGTGGGCCAGGACGTATCCGCCGCCAAAGGCGTCATTCAGACCATCAAGAAGCTCACCCGTGCGGCCCGGGCCAAAGGGGTCAAGGTGATCTACCTTTGCATGAGCTACGCACCAGACATGTCGAACAGTGGCGGGCCTGGCTCCCCGAACTGGCACAAAGAATTCGGCCTCGCCGCAATGAACAGACATCCGCAGTACAGGGGGAAATTCCTCATCAGGGGCAGTTGGGACGCGGACATCGTGGATGAGCTGAAGCCTGAAGAAGGGGACATCGTCATCGAAAAGTCACGCTACAGCGGCTTCAGGGGGACAAGCCTCGATGTGGTGCTCAAGACTCTGGATGCGAAGTATCTCATATTCACCGGAATAGCGACGAACGTCTGCGTGGAATCGACTCTGAGAGACGGATACTTCCTCGATTACTGGCCAATTCTCGTTGCAGACGCCACGAACAACGCCGGGCCGCCCGTCACACAGGAGGCTACCCTGTGGAACGTCGAGGCGTTGTTCGGGTGGGTCGCCACATCGGGTAACGTTCTGAAGGCGCTCTCGCTACTAGATAAGGGCAAGGCGTGCGCTATCTGCCCTTGAACCAGCCCTGAAAGGGCAGTCCCCGCTGCGGCATCGCTGCATCCGTTGGGACCCCCAACCATTTTTGCGCCTTTCGGAGCATATGGAGAACCATCTGCTTCTCGACAAAGGCCGTTTCGTCGGTTCTGATCTCAAATGCCTGCATCGCAAAGCCGCGCCCTGTCCTCGTCAGGTAGTGGTGCCGTTGGAGCTGGTCCTGGAGGTCGGCATAAACCTTTTCTATGGCGCTGCCCCCAACGTCGATGCTCGCCACTACCCAGTTTCCGTCCTTCCGGTCCACCGTGAGCAGGCCTTTAACGAATCCTGCCTCCTCGCCCGGGGATGTGCCCATGCGCTCGATTAGGGAGAGCGCCTGCCTGAAGAGCCCCCCGCCGGCCTTCTTTCGCAGCAGCACGTCCACCCTCACGGGCCCTTCGCTCAAGAAGGGAACCCAAAGCCGGCTCTTCCTGAACACCATCTCGCAGTTGCTGCAGCCCAGGAGGCCATAATACTTGGAAAGCGAGAGGTCGAGGAGAAAAAGGGAGTCTGAGGGATCCTCGCGGGACCCCATCGCACCCGATCGGAGTACGTTGTCGTAGTTTCCCGCTCGAATGTCCTGAAAAAAGCCCTCTATCAATTCATCGATCTTGTTGTTTTCCCCGAGCAGGGAAACATAGGCCACAACGGCGATGAGCATTGCTATAACGGCTGAGGCAAGCACACCCAGCACAAATCCCGATCTCTCCTTCATCCTTTTCCTTTCAACCTATCCCTCGCTCACTTCGACCTTGACGTGCGGCTTAGGGCCAAGGGTCCCGGCACGACATGGGACGAGACGGAAAGCGGCCTTCACAACTCTCTTGCATGGGGCCCGTGGGGCGAGTGGGGGACCTCCTCCGGAGCGCCCTTCCGCCTGAACAAGTAGCGGACAGGACCGGAGATCAGGTAGCCCATGGAGATCACAAAGAGCGAGATGGAGGGATGGATCAGCACGATGACTGCCACCAGCAGGGCGGCGACGATGGCCTCGAAGGGCCTCGTGCGCAGGAAAGCCATCTCCTTGGTGCTGTTGTAGCGGACTGCGCTCACCATGAGGAAAGCCAGGCCGTACATCAGAATGGGCGAGAAAACCCGGGTTATTTCCGCAGACACGACGAAATCGTTGAAGAAAAGCACTGACGAAGCCACAGCCATTGCTGCCATCGGGATGGGCAGGCCGAGGAACTGCTTCTTCTGGACCGTGTCCTTCTGCACGTTGAAGCGCGCCAGGCGCAGGGCACCGCAAGCCACGAAGAGGAAGGCCGCGAGCCACCCGAACCTTCCATACCCCTTCAGGGCCCACATGTACGCAAGGAGCGCCGGGGCCACGCCGAAAGAAACAAGGTCCGCGAGAGAATCGTACTCGACGCCGAACCTGCTCGCAGACCCGGTCTTGCGCGCAACCGGCCCGTCTAGAGCGTCGCAGAGGCAGGAAAGGAATATGGCAAGGCTCGCAGAGACGAACCTCTTGTCAATAGTCGCCACCATGGAGTAGAAACCGCCGAAAAGGCTCATCGACGTCAGCAGGTTCGGCAAAAGATAGACGCTCCTACGCTTCTTCTTCTTCATGGCCATCCCCCTTTTAAGTTCCCCTGGCGAGCACGGTGAGCCCACTTTTCACCTTCTGGCCCGCCTCCACGAGTGGCTCGTACGTGGTCGGCATGTAGAGGTCGACTCGCGAGCCGAAGGCTATCATGCCGACGGCCGCTCCCTTCGCCACCGAGTCGTGTTCCCGCACGTAGCAGATGATCCTTCGCGCGAGAAAACCGGCGATCTGGACCACGAGGAATCGCTCGTCATCCCGCTCGAGGAGTATGTAGTTCCTCTCGTTCTCGTCGTCTATGCCCTTCTTGAACGCGAGCCTGAACCGTCCGCCCCTGTGCTGCACCCTCTCGATGCTCCCCTCGCACGGCGCCCTATTCACGTGCACATCGGTGAGAGACATGAAAATGCTTATCCTTCTTGCCTTGTCCCGGAGGAACTCGCCCTCGTCGAGATCCTCGACCCCCAATACATGCCCGTCTGCCGGAGAGATAAGCTCATTCCCGGCGCTCTCGCTCAGCCTTACGGGGTTCCTGAAAAAAAAGAGGAAGAAGAGGAAGAAGAGGGCCGCGAGGGGGAAGATGCGCAGAAAGAGGCAAAGAAGGGACAGGATGAGGGACGGCAGGATGAAGATCAACCCCTCCTTTGCTACGGGTAATCCCATCAATCCTTTCTCCCGATCCAACTCATCATCGACCGCAGCTTCTTGCCGATCTGCTCGATGAGATGCTCGCTGTCCTTTCTCTTCACGGCATTGTAGACCGGCCTTCCCGCCATGTTCTCCAGTATCCACTCCCTGGCGAACTGGCCCGTCTGTATTTCTTCGAGGATGCGCTCCATTTCCCTCCTCGTCGCATCGGTGATAATCCGCCTGCCCCGCGTCATATCGCCGTATTCGGCGGTGTCGCTGATCGAGTCGCGCATGTTCGCAATCCCCCCTTCGTAGATGAGATCGACGATAAGCTTCAACTCGTGGCAACACTCGAAGTAAGCTATTTCAGGCTGATACCCGGCCCCGACCAGGGTGTCGAAGCCTGCTCTAATCAGCTCGGTCACGCCGCCGCACAGCACGACCTGCTCGCCGAACAGGTCGGTCTCCGTCTCTTCCTGAAATGTCGTCTCCAGCACCCCTGCCCTCGTGGCTCCGATGCCTTTCGCATAAGCCAGAGCCTTGTGGCGGGCCCTGCCGGAAGGGTCCTGGTATATGGCGATAAGGGATGGGACCCCCGCGCCGCGCTCATACTCCCTTCTCACGAGGTGGCCCGGTCCTTTGGGCGCGACCATGATGACGTCGATGTCAGGGGGGGGCACGATCTGGTTGAAATGGATATTGAAACCGTGGGAGAAGACCAGGGTCTTCCCTGCCTTGAGGTGGTCTTTGATCTCACTTCCGTACAACGACGCCTGCGTTTGATCCGGTGCGAGTATTTGGACCACCTCAGCTTCAGCTGCGGCCTTCGCTGCACTGGTTGGAGCAAAGCCGTGGTCCCTGGCCAGCTGGAAATTGCGCGTACCCGGAAGCTCGGCAACGATCACGTTGAGACCACTTTCCCTCAAGTTCTGCGCCTGGGCATGACCCTGGCTTCCGTAGCCGATGATCGCTATCTTTTTCCCGGACAGAACTCCCAGATCGGCATCTCCATCATAGTACATTTTCGCCATAGCTACCTCCTTTGGGCCCAACATCTTTAGCCCTCATCACCTTTTCACCTCTCAGCATGGCAACCGATCCGGTCCTTACGAGTTCTTTGACCCCAAGCGGCCTCACCAGGGACAGGAAGGCCTTAACCTTTTCTTCGTTCCCCGTGATTTCGACAACGTACGACCTCGTCGACACGTCAACGACCCTGCCCCTGAAGATCTCCACCATCCTCAGGATCTCCTCCCTCGTCTTCTCGCTCGCGTTTATCTTCACGAGCAGCATTTCCCTGGATACGTATTCCGCGCCCTGGAAATCGGTCACCTTTATCACGTTCACCAGCTTGTTGAGCTGCTTGAGTATCTGTTCAAGTATGGCGTCGCTCCCGGTTGTCACGATCGTCATGGCCGACACCTCGGGGTCGAGCGTTTCCGCCACGCAGAGGCTCTCTATGTTGAACCCCCTCCCGCTGAAAAGGCCCGCAACCCGGGCGAGCACCCCGAACTCATTCTCCACGAGCACCGAAATAGTGTGTCTCACCTTCCTCCCCCTATACGAGCATCATGTCCCTGAGAGACGCCCCCGCGGGCACCATGGGGTAGACGAGTTCCTCGGGATTGACGTGGATGTCGACGAGCGTCGGTCTTCCGTTCGCAAAGGCTTTTTTAAGCACCCTGTCCACTTCGCTCTCGTGCTCTACCTCGAATCCTGCTGCCCCGTAAGCCTCCGCAAGCTTCACGAAATTCGGCATACACTCAAGCTTCGAGACAGCATAGCGCTTATCGTAAAACAACTGCTGCCATTGCCTCACCATGCCTAGACACCCGTTGTTCAGTATGACCACCTTGACGGGGAGACCATACTGCACGGCGGTCGCAAGCTCCTGGATGTTCATCTGAATGCTGCCGTCGCCAGCGATGTCGATAACGAGGGCATCGGGAAACGCCACTTGGGCCCCGATACCCGCCGGGAAACCGTAGCCCATAGTGCCCAACCCACCGGAAGTGAGGATCTGCCTGGGCTGGAGGAACTTGTAGAACTGGGCCGTCCACATCTGGTTCTGTCCCACCTCTGTGGCAATGATCGCCTTGCCTTTGGTGAGCGCATATATCCTCTCGATTACGTATTGCGGCTTAAGAGTTCCATCGCTCGTGTAGCTCACGGGATAGTCCGTCTTCCAGGTTTCCACCTGGCGCAGCCAGTCACCGATCTGCTGCATATATAGCTCGAAGACACTCCTCTCCTCATCGACAATCTGCACCATCCTTTTCAACACGTTGCGCGCGTCGCCGACAATCGGGATGTCCACCCTTATGTTCTTGCTGATGGACGTGGGATCTATGTCGACGTGGATGATCTTCGCGTGGGGAGCGAACTCGTCCACTTTCCCTGTGGCCCTGTCGTCAAAGCGGGTCCCCACCGCGATGACCACATCGGACGTGCTGATCGCCATGTTCGCCGCATAGGTCCCGTGCATCCCGAGCATACCGAGAAACTGCGCATGATCGCCCGGGAAGCCGCCAAGGCCCATGAGCGTGCTCACAACTGGAATGGAGAGCCCTTCTGCGAACGCGACCAGGTCTTTGGACGCGTTCGAGCTGATGATGCCCCCTCCAGTATAGAGCACGGGCCTCTTCGACGATGCGATCAGCTTGATCGCTCTCTTTATCTGCCCCGGATGGCCGTGGTAGTTCGGCTGGTAGCCTTTCACAGCTACCTTCTCAGGGTACCTGAAATCGCAGGAATCAGCGGACACGTCTTTAGGTATGTCGATGAGTACGGGCCCCGGACGGCCTGATCTGGCGATGAAAAAAGCCTCCTTTATGATGCGGGCCATATCTTTCACATCCCTGACGAGGTAGCTGTGCTTGGTACAGGGTCTAGTAATACCGACGATATCCGCCTCTTGGAAGGCGTCGTTGCCGATAAGGGCTGTATTGACCTGTCCGCAGAAAATGACAAGAGGGATAGAATCCATGCATGCGGTAGCAATGCCGGTCACCGTATTGGTAGCGCCGGGACCCGAAGTGACGAGACAGGCGCCCACTCGGCCTGAGGAGCGCGCGTAACCGTCTGCTGCATGGACCGCCGCCTGCTCGTGGCGCACGAGCACCTGTCTTATGTCTGCTCCATAGAGGGCATCCGTCAGGTTGAGCACCGCACCTCCCGGGTAGCAGAAGAGCGTGTCGACCCCCTCCAATTTCAAAGCTTCAACCAATATCTGCGCGCCGGTCCTCTTCATCTCGATCCCTTAGCCATCTTTCCCCGAAGCTCTTCCATGACGTCCTTGCAGAGGAGCTTTTTCTTTTTGAGGACCTTCAATTCCCATTCTTCAGCTTCTGAAAGGAACGACTTCGAAAGCAGCATCTTGAGTCTCCTCTCAAGCGAAACATGGAGGCCTTTTGCCGCTTCGTAGAGGTCCTCTTCGTTCCTGTCCTTTTCCGCAAACATGAGCTATAGATCGTATAAGATATGGGG
>CAYZAF010000133.1:0-9411 GCA_964476435.1 uncultured Syntrophaceae bacterium | reverse complement strand
GTCATATTCCTTGATCACCTCCACCTTCTGAAGAAAGAGAAGGGTCACCGCCTTCTTCCAGGAGACGATGGCAAGGGGCTCAAAGGTAGTGTTGAGAAGGAGCGTCCGGTCCATGACTTTATTGAAAATACCGCTTTTGCCGTGCAGATGTCAAGGATGGGGCAGGGCAAGGCTGACACGAGGAGACAACTTGCGTCCGTCCAGAAACGCTGGAGAAATGTCTTATCTCTTGTCCAGCCGGTCGAGGGCGAGGTTCAGGGCAAGGACATTGACTATCTCGTCGCCGGTGAATCCATACACCCGGCTGGCGCAGGCACGGACGAGAGCCGATACCCTCTCTTCGGAGAGGCCCCGGGCCTTTGCCACCCGGCTGGCCTGGATGAGGGCCGCCTCGAGGGTGATATCGGGGTCGAGGCCGCTCGCAGAGGCAAGGACGAGGTCCGCCGGGACAGCGGCCGCCTCAGAGAGCCCGTTTTCCTGCCTAATTGACCCTATCCGCTTGCCCACTTCGCCGATGAACTTTCCGTTGGAGGGTGCGAAGTTGGTCCCCCCTGAATTCGTCGCATCATAGTCACTCGCCGACGGCCTGCCGTGGAAATACCGGGGGGCGGTGAATTTCTGCCCTATGAGGGAGGAGCCGACCACCCGGTCGTTGGCAATGATCAGACTTCCTGCTGCCTTTTCCGGAAAAAGGAGCCGGGCAAGGCCGGCGATCGCAAAGGGGTAGGCGAGGCCTGTGAGGATTGAGAAAAGGATAAATGCGAAGAGGGCCCGGGAAAACGCTTTCATTATGCTCCTCCTTGATTTAGGCAAGATGCAGGAAAACAACTATCATGTCGATGAGCTTGATGCCGAGAAAAGGCAGGGCCAGACCTCCGAAGCCGTATATGACGAGGTTCCGCCAGAGGAGGGCCTGGGCCGCTATCGGCCGGTACCTGATCCCCTTAAGGGCAAGGGGGATGAGCAGGGGTATGATGATGGCATTGAAGATGATGGCTGAAAGGATGGCGCTTTTCGGCGTGGCCAGATGCATGATGTTGAGGATGGCGAGCACGGGAAATACCTGGACGAAGATAGCCGGGATGATGGCAAAGTACTTGGAGACGTCATTGGCCACGCTGAAGGTGGTGAGGGCCCCGCGGGTCATGAGGATCTGTTTGCCGATCTCCACGATGTCGAGGAGCTTCGTGGGATTGGAATCGAGGTCCACCATGTTGGCAGCCTCCCTCGAAGCCTGGGTGCCCGCGTTCATTGCCACCGCAACGTCCGCCTGGGCAAGGGCCGGGGCATCGTTCGTGCCGTCGCCGATCATGGCGACGAGGTGGCCCTCCCCCTGGTATTTCCGGATGAGCCGCAGTTTCTCTTCCGGCCGGGCCTGGGCCACGAAATCGTCGATGCCTGCCTCCGCGGCAATGGCCGCCGCGGTGAGGGGGTTGTCACCCGTGATCATGGTCGAGCTTATGCCCATGAGCCGCAGCTGGTGGAGGCGTTCCTTTATCCCTTCCTTGAGCACGTCTTTCAGCCGGATGACGCCGAGGACCTTCGTCGAGTCCGCCACGACGAGCGGTGTACCTCCCTCCCGTCCCACCCGGGCCGCAGCCTCCTCGACCCCTTGCGGCACCGAGCCGCCCGACCCTTGCACGAAAAGGGCCACCGCATCGGTCGCCCCTTTGCGGATCTCCCGTCCCTCAAGGGAGACACCGCTCATGCGCAGCTCCGGGGTAAAGGGAACGAAGCACCGGGGATCGGGCGTCTTGATGTCGCGACCGCGCACATCGAGCCGGTGCTTGGCCAGGGCCACGATGCTCCTCCCTTCAGGCGTCTCGTCTGCGAGCGAAGAGAGGAGCGCTGCCTCGGCCAGCTCTTCGCCTCCCACGCCCTCTGCAGGGATGAAATCCGTGGCCATCCGGTTCCCCAGGGTAATGGTCCCCGTCTTGTCGAGGAGGACCACGTCCACGTCGCCTGAGGCCTCAACTGCCCTGCCGGAGAGGGCAATGACGTTGTGCTGGATAAGCCGGTCCATGCCAGCGATGCCGATAGCGGGGAGAAGGCCCCCGATGGTCGTTGGGATGAGGCAGACGAGAAGGGCAATGAGGACGGTCACGGCCACATCCACACCTCCGTACGCGGCAAAGGGAAGAAGCGTGGCCACCACCACAATGAAGAGGATTGTCAGCCCCACGAGGAGGATCTCCAGGGCCACCTCGTTCGGTGTCTTCTGCCTTTTTGCGCTCTCCACCATGGAGATCATGTGGTCGAGGAACGTCTCCCCGGGATCTGCCGTGATCATGACCCTTACGCGGCCGGACAGGATGCGGGTCCCACCGGTTACGGCGCTGCGGTCGCCTTTTGCCTCCCTGATCACCGGGGCAGATTCTCCGGTGACAGCGGATTCATCGACGAGAGCGACCCCCTCAATGATCTCCCCGTCGCCGGGGACCGGGTCGCCGTCCTCCATGACGACGATGTCGTTCCTTCGAAGGTTCAGGGCAGGGACCCTTTCCTCTTGTCCGTCCGGTGTGAGCCTTCGCGCATACGCCTCACTCTGCGCCTTCCGCAGAGACTCTGCCTGCGCCTTCCCCCTGCCTTCGGCGAGGGCCTCTGCGAAGTTGGCAAAGAGCACGGTAAACCAGAGCCAGACAGTTATCTGGGCGTCAAAGCCGAAAGGCCTGCCGGACAAGAGATAGTCTACTGAGATGACGGTAGTGACGACGGAGACGATCTCGACGACGAACATGACAGGATTGCGCCACAGGAGGCGCGGGTCGAGGCGCCGGAAAGAGCCCGCCACCGCCGCTCTCATCAGTCCCGACTGCCAGATGCTGATATGTTTTTCTTCCATGATACGTCCTCCCTAGAAGAGCCGGCCGGATGAGAGCAGGAGCTGCTCGAGCACGGGCCCCAGCACGAGAGCCGGGAAAAACGTGAGGGCCCCGACGATAATAACGACCCCCACGAGCATGCCCACGAAGAGGGCGCTCGTTGTCGGGAACGTGGCGGAGCCGGAGGGAATGGTCTTCTTGCCGGCCAGGGAACCGGCGATGACGAGGGCGGGCACAATGGTGAGGAACCTCCCGACGAGCATCACGAATCCCGTGGCGAGGTTATAAAAAGGGGTGTTCGCATTGAGCCCCCCAAAGGCTGACCCGTTGTTGCCCGCAGCGGAGAAGAAGGCGTAGAGTATCTCCGAGAGGCCGTGGGGACCGGGATTGTTGAGGCTCGCGAGACCGGTCTTCGTTGCCGCTGCCAGAGCGGCGAAGATGAGCGATGCGATGGCCGGGGCTATGACGACGATGACCGCCATGATCATCTCCTTCGATTCGAGCTTTTTCCCCAGGAATTCAGGGGTGCGGCCTATCATGAGCCCAGCGAGGAACAGGGCAAGGATGGCGTACATGAGCATGCCGAGGAGGCCGACGCCCACGCCCCCGAAGACAACCTCCCCCACCGCCATATTGAACATGTAGACGAGGCCGGTGATGGGCATCATGCTGTCGTGCATGCTGTTTACCGAGCCGTTGGACGTGACGGTCGTGGCCTGCCCCCACAGCACGGACGGACCGATGCCGAAGCGCGCTTCTTTCCCCTCCATGTTGCCGCCGACCACCCCAAGCCGGCGCAAGCCAGGGTTCGTCTGCCATTCGGCAGCCACGGCAATGGCGAGGCCCAGGAGAAAGAGCACCATCATGGCGGCAAATATGGCCCGTCCCTGGCGGTCGTTCTGGATCATGGCGCCGAAGGTGAAGCAGAGGGCCATGGGGATGAGCAGGATGGAGAGCATCTCCAGCGCGTTCGAGAGGGGGGTGGGATTTTCGAAAGGATGGGCTGAATTGCCATTGAAGAAACCGCCGCCGTTCGAGCCGAGCTGCTTAATTGCCACTTGGCTCGCCGCCGGGCCCGTGGCGATCACCTGACTAGCCCCTTCGAGCGTATGGGCGTGCGTATAGGCGCCGAAGGTCTGCACGACCCCCTGGGACGCGAGCGCGACTGAGAGGATGAGGCTCAGCGGGAGGAGCACGTAGAGGACTGCGCGCGTCATATCGACCCAGAAGTTGCCGACGGTCTCCTTGAGCTTTGAGGTAAAGGCGCGCATGAGGGGCAGGGCCACGGCCATGCCCGCTGCTGCGGAGACAAAGTTCTGTACGGTCAATCCCACCATCTGGGTGAGGTAGGTCATGGTTGTCTCGCCGGCGTAAGCCTGCCAGTTCGTGTTCGTCATGAACGATATGGCCGTGTTGATCGCCGTGTCCCACCTCACCGGCCCGAGGCCCTGGGGGTTGAGGGGCAGGCTGCCCTGGAACACCTGGATGAGGAAGAGCACGACGAGGCTTATACCGCTGAAATAGAGGAAGTCACGGGCATACGCCTTCCATGTCATCTCCTCCTTCTCGTCTATGCCGCAGATCCGGTAGATCCGTCGCTCCAGGGGTCTTGCCAGAGGGGTAAGGAGGTTTCTCCTCCCCTGGAAGACCGCTGCCATGTACCTGCCCAAAAGGGGGGAGATGATCGCGAGGATTGCGAGGAAGAAGACGATGTAAGCCACGTCCTGGCTCATGAGAGGAACCTCCGTTTAGGTGTCGGATGATCAAGTTTAATGGATTATCGGTAAATTTACCATCAAAGCAGGGCCCAAGGGCATGGGGAAACCTTAAGAGTTGTGCCGTGTACTGACGCTTGCGATGAAGGGGGCTTCTCGCGCGCTATTTCCGTCCGAGCACGTCCCGCAGCTTCTGGGAGAGCACGTTTATGGTGAAGGGTTTCTGGATGAATGCCTTGCATCCCTTGTCCATGATCTTCATCGCAAGGCCATCCAGGCTGTAGCCGCTCGACAGGATGACGCAGACTGAAGGGTCGATCTTTCGCAACTGGGTGTACGTCTCTTCTCCCCCCATATCCGGCATGATCACGTCGAGAATGACGAGGTCTATGGTCTCCCGGTTCTTCTCGAAGACCTCAACGGCTTCCTGGCCGCTCCTCGCAGTGAGCACGGAGTACTCCAGGGCCTCCAGCATATCCTTGCTCACGGTGATCACTGTCTCCTCGTCGTCCACCAGGAGTATGGTCTCTTTACCCTTCAGCACGTCCTGGGACACGGGCTCGACCCGCTCGACGCTCTTTTTCGATAGAGGCAGATAGATGCTGAATGTCGTGCCGCGCCCTTTTTCGCTGTATACGCTGATGATCCCCCCGTGCCCCTTGACGATATTGTAGACAGACGAGAGGCCGAGGCCCGTGCCCCTGGACCTCTTCTTCGTGGTGAAGAACGGCTCGAAAATGCGCTCCTTTGTCTTTTCGTCCATGCCCACGCCCGTATCGATAACCGATATCTTTGCGTACCTGCCCGGTTTGGCGCCGTAGGGCCGGACGAACTTCCTATCCAGGAGCACGTTTTCCGTCTCCACGACGAGCGTTCCTCCCCCGGGCATGGCCTGCCAGGCATTCACGTACAGGTTGAGGAGCATCTGCTCGATCTGCCCGCTGTCCACGTCAACCACGCAGGGCTCATCCTCGTACCGCGACCGTATGGTAATCTCTTTCCTAGTCCGGGCAAACATGGTCGACGTCTTCCTCACGATCTCGTTTAAGTCGGCCGCCCTGATCTCGTATCTGCCTCCGCTCGCAAAACTGAGAAGCTGCCTTGTCAGATCGGAGCCGCTTTCGACCAGCTCCTCGATGCCCTTCAATTTGCTGTAGTGGAGGTGGTTGGGGTCCAGGTGGTGGAGCATGAGCGACGTATAACCTTGGATGGCCATGAGAATATTGTTGAAATCGTGGGCGATCCCTCCCGAAAGGGTCCCGATTGCCTTCATTTTTTCCGATTGAATCAGCTGGGCCTCGAGTTTCTTCCTCTCGCTCTCGTCGAGGAGGGTTCCGATGACTGCGGGCTTCCCTTCATAGACGGTGGCTGAGCTGTATGCCTCCACGTAAACGGTCTCACCGTCCTTCCTGAGCCCCGCAAACTGGTAGGGGACGGAGGGGGCTTCCCCCTTTGCGCTCCTCCCGATACGCTCCGCCACCATGGGACGATCCTCCGGGCAGACCAGATCTGTCGGGCCGATCTTGCCGACAAGCTCATCTATCCCATAGCCGAACATCCCCGCAAGCTGCTGATTCACGTATTTGAAGAGATTGTCTTGGACCAGATAGATGCCCACCATGGGCTGCTCTGCAAGGCTCCTCAACCTGTCTTCCGATTCCCTCAAGGATCGGCCCAGACTCGCCCCGGTCCGGCTCCGGATCACCATGGCGGCGAGGATCCCGCAGGCGAGCCTCAATGCCACGATCTCCTCTTCCGACCATGACCGATCCTTCCCGCGGGTGGGAAAAGCGACGAGACCGACCTGCCTGCCTCGTAGGCTCGCCGGAATGACAAGGACCGACGCGATGCCGAGGGTCTCCCATGTCTTCCGCTCGGATCCGGCCTCGACAGGCAGGTCTTCCCTTCCCGACAGGTACAGCACACCGGAGGCTGCGAGCCTCTTTTCCGTCCACTCAAGGGGAAGGAGGGAGGACAACCCTTCAGCCCGCGGATCTGTCCCGCTGCGACGCCAGGCATACTCCTCTGCCTCTCCCCCGGGGTCAACAGAAAAAAGCATCAGGCGGACCTCTTCTATTCCCGCAAATTCCCCCATGATCTTCGAGGCGTCCCGCATGGAATCGCCCAAGTCTCCGGGACCTGCATCCAAGAAACATGTCGAAATGGAGGACACCAGCTCCTCCATCCTGAGCCGGGTCTCGAGGGCATCCAGGGTCTGCTTCCGTTGGGTGATGTCCCTGAAATAGGTGAGGGAGACGGATTCGCCGCCAAAAGCCGTGTGGGTCACGTAGGCCTCAACATCCATTGTCGTCCCATCTTTCCGCATGCCTTTGAACTCGTGCCTCGCCGGAACGATCTCCCCGCGCTGACCGGCGCCGACGAATTCCCTGACCCTTTTCTCGTCGTCCCGGTGAGCGAAGATGGCGATGGGCCTTCCTATGACCTCGTCCGTGGGATCGTAGCCGAATATCTCCAGGAACCTGTTATTCACGTAAAGGAGGGTCTCCTCCTTGACAATGGCAACCCCGTCATTGGAACCCCCTATGCCAGGCTCGCGGGGCCGTGCCGTTTCAGCAAAGAAGGGAGCAGGCCGCGTCGGCTCTCTCTCCCCTGCGCCGCGCCGGCCGGCCTTCAGCCCTAGCTCCTTGATCCTTTGGCGCGCCCGGACCAGCTCGGCCACAAGCCCACCCCTTGCCTCTCCGTGATCTTCCATGTTCCGTCCCAATTCCCGCTAAAGCGGCTCGCTTCCCGTCTCCCCATCCGGCGGAAGGCTGAAGAAACCGCCGTTATTTCATGTCTTTGCCCTTCTGTGCGCCGCTTTTATTCTTATTAGACCTATTTCGGCGTGAGGTCAAGAACATAATGCATGCCTTGTTCGAGATGACAGGAGCGTCCGAATGTGGTATGTATATGGGCAACCCTCAGCTTTTACCCTCATGGCTGGGAGGCCCGAAGGGGTGCGGCAGAAGGAAGCTCTTCCGTACTCGCACTGCTCGTTTCCGCACGCGGGCGGATGTAGCAGGATACATCAAGAGTCAACAAAAGGGCTACGGTGCTCGACAAAGTCCTACCCAAGAAGTTCAGCTCCCGACTCTTCCTCATGGCGTTCATCGCGGGCCTCATCCCGATCGTCGTCTTTGCTGTCCTCATCGATACCTACGGCAAGAGAATCGAGAGCGAGTTCAACCGGATCATCGAGCTGGGATACCGCCAGGATATGTCCCGCCATGAGGTCATGCTGAAGGATATGGGCGAGGCGTCCATCCGCAGCAGCACATACGAGCTGGCGCAGCAGCTCGACATCATCATAAAGACCGTACCGTGGATGAGCGTATCCGACCTCCAGCGGGACGAGAGGTTCAGGGACCTGGCCGTTCAATCCATAGGCCAGACGGGTTATACGTACCTGTTCGACGCGGAAACTGCCATTGTCCGCTTTCACAGGGACAGGCGCCTCGAAGGCAAAGATCTGCGCCTCATTCTCAAAGGTTTTCCCGACTTCCAGGCCGTATTGGAAGCAAGCCTGAAGGGTCCTAAAATGGCCCACGGATACTACCGCCTGAAAGCCGGGGATGGCAGCATCATGAAGAGATTCATCTGCATCGTCCCTCTCCAACACCGCACATCCGAGCACGCCCTCCTCATGGTGGCAGCCACGGTAAATGTCGAAGACTTCTCGGCGCCGATCAAGGAGACCGAGGCCATCCACGCGGCGACCAGGAGCTACCTCGCCTACGCCTCGACGCGGGCCATCCAAACGTTCCGCAGGCAGGGCCTCGTCTTCATGGGCATCGGCATCGTCACCGTCTCCCTCCTCGCCTTCTTCATGGGGGTCTTCTCCTCGAGGGCAGTGGCCCGGCTCAGAGCTGCCATGGCGAGGATCAACGAGGGGGACTATTCAACTCCCGTTGCAGTCTCCGGTTCGGGAGAAGTGGCCACCCTCGTGAGGGATTTCAACAGGATGGTAGGCCAGCTCAGCTCGACGACCGTATCGAAGCAGCTGCTCGAGGCAAGCGAAGCCAGATTGAAGACTGCGAACGCCGAGTTGCGAAAGGAGATCTCGGAGCGCGAACGCACTGAAGGCGCTTTGGCAGAGGAAAAAGAGCTTCTCAACGTCACCCTCAGGTCAATCGGTGACGGTGTCATCACTGCGGACAGCTCGGACAGGATAGTGCTCATCAACCATGCGGCAGAGCGGCTGACCGGCTGGAAACAGGAGGAGGCAACAGGGCTGGCCCTCCCCGAGGTCTTTTGCACTCTCGGCGAGCCCTCGTACGACCGATCGGGCAATGGCGACGGATTGCCTGAGGCAGCCTGGCGGGACCTGCGAAGCCCCCTCAACGAGGGTGTTCTCCAGGCCAAGGATGGGACGCAGAGGATCATCGCCCAGACCCGTTCGTCCATCCGCGACAAGGACGGCTCCTTCCTCGGGACCGTCATCGTTTTTCGCGATATCACGGACCAGAAGAGGATGGAGGAAGAGGTTCTGAAGGCGCGAAAGCTAGAATCCATAGGCGTTCTGGCAGGCGGCATCGCCCACGATTTCAACAATCTCCTCGCCGTGGTCCTGGGCAACATATCCTTTGCGAAGATGTTCCTCGATCCGACGGACAAAGTGGTCAATCGACTCGCCGAGGCGGAAAACGCGTGCATGCGCGGCAAAGACCTCACCTACCAGCTGCTCGCTTTTGCCAGGGGCGCAAGCCAGTTGAGAAAAGCGATCGACCTTGCCGGGCTCGTAGAGGAGTGGGCTCGCGCCTCAGTGACCGCTGGGAACATAAGCCTCTCATTCTCCTTTCCCGATGACCTGTTTCCCCTGGGGGTCGATGAAAAGCAGATCGGCCAGGTCATAGAGAAAATGGTGAGCAACGCCC
>CAYZAF010000132.1:0-2919 GCA_964476435.1 uncultured Syntrophaceae bacterium | reverse complement strand
GGCAGGGGCAGGAGCTTGGCCCGGTCGAACTGATCCCCCCCTTCCGAGTGGGTGAAGCCAGGGGCGATGGTATTGATCCTGATGTTGAAGTCCCCCAGCTCGCGGGCAAGACATCTGGTGAGGGCCATTACCCCGCCCTTTGACGCGACGTAGTGGGGCATGCCGGGCACCCCTTCGATGATCGAGGCCGACGAGATGTTGACGATAGCGCCCCCCTTCTCCTTCATGTAGGGGAAAACCGCTTTCGTGCAGAGAAAGACCCCGCTCGTGTTGACATCCACGACGTGCTTGAACTCTGCGCCCGTGATCTCAATGAAGGGCTTCAGGACGATGCTTCCGAAGATGCCGGCATTGTTGATGAGCACATCGATCTTTCCGAAGCGGTCGACGCACGATCGCGCCAGGGCCACGCACTCCTCCTCATTGCTCACGTCGGTCTTCACATATATCGCCCTGCCTCCCGCTTCCTCCACGAGCTTTACCGTGGCTGAGCCGTCCGAAACGTCGGCTACCACGATATCCGCTCCCTCGCGGGCGAACCCGACGGCAAAGGCCCTTCCGATGCCCCTTGCCGCACCGGTGATAATTGCCACTTTGTCCTTCAGCCTCATAGACCCTCCTCAAAAAACCAAAGGGACGCGTTCCCGGGATGGGCGGCACGGGACACCCCACCCTTAAGGGTGATGCGTCCCGTGCTTCGTCCTCTTACCGCTGCCCCCACGCGGGCGCAAGCTTCAGCTGGTATCCGCCTTTGACCGCCGGGTAGAAGAGCATCTGCTTCCCTTCCCACCACTGGTTTGCAGTGCTAGAAAAGAGGGCAAGGCCGATGTCATCGAACTTCAGATCGCCCATGACCGTCCCCTTGTACTCGGAATTGCGGAAGGCATCCCTGATCGCTGTCTTGTCGTAGGATTGGGTCCGCTCGATGGCCATGAAGAGGGTCTGGGCCGTTCCGTAAAATGCGCCCGTGCTCACGCTCCTTTTGTTGAACTTGGCGGTGTATCTCTGCCCCAGCTCCTTGCAGAGAGGATAGGGAAAGTCCTCTGACCAGAATCCATCGCAGATCACGTAGTTGGAGTCCTTGCCCAGGGCCTGCGCGAACTCGTTGGCCCACGTGCCTTTCCACCCATGGATGTACTTCGCGTTGAGCTTCGCCTCCTTGATCTGGCGGACCAGGGTGATGGCGTCCGTAGGTGCGCCGTAGAGCAGGACGGCGTCCACGTTCTTTGCCTTCATCTTGAGGATCATGGAAGAATAGTCCTTGGCGCCGATTGCCCAGGGCTCGTCAACCGCAAAGGTGTAGCCGTGGTCCTTGGCGTGGGCCCTGAAGCCGCCCCCGAAAGCCTGACCGTCAGGGCTGTCTTCCATGAGAAGGGCGACATTCTTCGGCTGGTCCTCCTTCTTGAGCATGGTCTCCCAGATGACGAAGGGGACATCCGATGCGCCGACAGCGGAGAAGAACATGACGCTCGCCCACTTGGCGTGCTGCTCACGGAACATCTCCGGCCAATGGGTCGTGGTGTGGTAGACCATCTGGTACTTCTCTGCCGTATTGATGGCAGGGACGCTCATGGTCGCTGAATGGGTGCCCAGGATCAGGTCCACCTTGTCGATCTTGATGAGCTTCTCTATGGCTGCCGCGACCTTTGCCGGCTCGCTCTCGTCGTCAGCGAAGACGATCTTGATAGGCAGCTTCTTGCCTGCCGATTTTATGAAGATCCCCCCCTTCTTGTTCCAGTCCGCAACCGCCTGCTCATAGGCCCATTTCAGCTCCAGGCCGTCAGGAGAGAGAATACCGGTCAAAGAGGCGGGAGCCCCGATGAGGATCTCTTTGCCGGCTGCCATCGCCGGACTGCTGAAAAAGACGAAGGCCAAGAGTATTCCCAAAGACAAAGCAAGCCAACCCAAACTTTCCTTTCCTCTCATTTCGCTACCTCCCCTCTTTTTTGTTTGTCGAACCTTTTAGCCGCTCATCGACCCAAAGCCACGATGGCAAAGGGCGCTTCCCCTTTTTCTTCCTCGACCACCACCCCCTTTCGACTTTCGCGCTACCCTTGGCGCCCCTCCTGTCCCAGCCGCATGATCCCGTTCGGCATGAAAAGCATGACAAGGATGATGATGATGCCTGAAAAAATGGGATGGATCGTCGGGAGATAGATGTTTGCCAGGGTGAAGACCGCTGTCATGACGAGGCTCCCCACGACGGGCCCTATTACCGTCCCGCTCCCGCCTATGACGCACATGAGGATCGGATAGAGGGTCCACCTCAGGATGAGAAAGCCGTCGGGACTCACCTGGAACAGATAGTACGCGTAGAGGCTCCCGCACAAACCCATGAGAAAGGCGCTTATGGCAAAGGCAATGACCTTGTATTTCAGCACATGGATCCCGCTCGACGACGCAGCTGTCTCATCCTCCCTTATGGCCACGAGGGCGAGGCCAATTCGCGACCTCGACATGAAGTAGACGACAGCGGTGGAAAGGAAGGCGAGGAAGAGGGATGTCCAGTAATGGGGCTTCAGAGTCTTGTAGACGCCCGATTGGAGGACGATGCCGATGGGCCCTCCGGTGAACTTCCCCCCTTTGATGAACGCAACCTTGAGGATCTCGCCGAAGCCGAGGGTCCCCAGGGCAAAGTAGTCGCCCCTGAGCTTGCCGAGGAGCGGAATGCCAATGGCAACGGCAAAGATGACGGGCACGAGGCCGCTTAAGATCATGGTGACGGGGTCGAAGTAGTAATTCCCCCCCCTGAAAAGGTCCGCGCGCCAGATCATCGCGGTGGTGTAAGCCCCGAGGGCGAAGAAAGCGTGGGTGCCGAGGCTGATCTGGCCCGTATATCCCGCGACGAGGTTCCACCCTTGGGTCAGGATAATGTGGCAGAAGGTGAGAAAGAGGAAGAAGACCAGGTATGACTTTTCT
>CAYZAF010000131.1:0-5050 GCA_964476435.1 uncultured Syntrophaceae bacterium | reverse complement strand
GCATATTTGTTGCGGAGGAGAGCCAATCCTCCCCTTCGGGCTCGAAGCAGAAGGGGTAGACCCCGTACGAGAAGCCCAAGAAATCCACGACCCCTTGGGACGGGCTGAAGGAGATGATCCATGGATCTGGCTTGAACGTCGAGATGCGGCGCGCCGTGGCCCCTGTCCTCGAGGGGGTAAGGATGAGGCGGGGCTTGACCCTCCATGCGGCCTGGATGACCGCTCTCGCGATGACATCGGACGTGCCTGCGGCAGCAGCGAGCCTCCTGTCAGGGCCGAATTGACCGTATACAGCAGATAAGTCCCTGCGATGGCGCTCCGCCGATGCAGCGATCCTGCCCATCATGCGCACGGCCTCTGCGGGGTATTTGCCCACGGCTGTCTCCTCCGAGAGCATGATCGCGTCCGTGCCGTCGAGGATGGCGTTTGCCACGTCCGTCGACTCTGCCCTCGTGGGCCTCGTATTGTCAGTCATGGAAAGGAGCATCTGCGTGGCAGTGATCACAGGGCGGCAGAGCCTACTGGCCTTGGCTATGAGCTTCTTCTGGATGACGGCTATCTCTTCGATGGGCAGCTCCACCCCCAGGTCTCCCCGGGCCACCATGATGCCGTCCGACACTTGCAGGATCTCGTCGATGTTCCGGAGCGCCTGCAGCCGCTCGATCTTGGCCACGGCAAAGACGTCTTTCCCTTTTTTGGCCGCGAAGTCTTTCACCCGCGCAATATCGGAAGCCTTTTCCACAAAGGAGACACCGAAGACATCGATGCCCTCATCGAGCCCGAATTCCACGAGATCGAGCTCCCTTTCCGATATTGGCTCAGCGAGGATGCGGCTGCCCGGAAGGTTGATGCCCTTGCGCGAGAAGAGCTCTCCCCCCACGAGCACCCTGCATCGCACCTCTTTTCCGGATACCTGCTGAACCTTGAGGCGGATGACGCCGTCGCTCACATAGATGCTGCTTCCCTTGGAGACGGCATCCGGCAGGGCGGGGAATTCAACCGGGAGAAGACGGCCTTCCCCCAGGACCGCAGTATCGATGGTCAGCGTGACCTCATCGCCCTTCTTGAGCACGAGGGGCTCTTTCGCAAGGCGGCCCATACGGATCTTCGGCCCTGGCAGGTCTGCAAGAATCGGGAGGGGACGGTTCAGCTCGCGGGCCAAGGTTCTGATGTTCCTGATATCCTCCCTGTGCTCATCGAGACTGCCGTGGGAAAAGTTGATGCGGGCCACTCCCATGCCAGCGCGAATCATGCTCCTCAGAACCTGGATTCCCCTGGAAGACGGGCCTATGGTGCAGACGATCTTGGTCTTGTGTCCTGGCAGGATCATAGTTCTTTAGCTCCTGTGTCGCGAAGCTTCAAGATCAGGCCTTGAGCTTTGCGGAAGGGTCTGTCAGCTTGATGGCTTTGAGGACCTCTTCCTTTCTCGATTCCATCTCATCAGGGCTCGATGCCTCGAGGTTGAGCCTGATGAGGGGCTCAGTGTTCGATGCGCGAAGGTTGAACCACCAGGACGCGTAATCCACGCTGAGCCCGTCGAGATGGTCCTGCCTCCCATCGGCATATCGTTTTTCCAGCTCCTGAAAAATGGCCTCGCCATCCTTGACTTCCATGTTGATCTCTCCCGTGGCCGAGTATTTCCTCAAGGGGGCGATCAGCGAGGAGACAGGGGCTTTCTTCAGGGCAAGGAGGTTGAGCATCTGTACCATGGCAAAGATAGCATTATCCGTGAACCCCGCGTCACGGAAATAGAAGTGGCCGGAAAGCTCGCCGGCGAAGAGCGCGTCTGCCTCCCTCATGCTCGCCTTGATGAAGGCGTGGCCCACCCGCGATCGTACTGCCTTGCCTCCCAGGGCCGTAATAGTCTCAGGCACCGACCGGCTCGACCTCAAGTCGTAGAGGATCGTGGCGCCGGGCACCCGGGCCAGATAAACCTGCGCTATGAGCGCGGTCACGAGGTCTTCCGGTATCTTCTTCCCTTTTTCGTCGATGAATCCGCACCTGTCGGCGTCCCCGTCGAAGGCTATGCCGATATCTGCCTTCTCCCGGATCACCGCAGCGCGCAGATCCTCCGTATTCCTGTCGACGAGCGGGTTCGCCACGTGGTGGGGAAAGCGGCCGTCAGGCTCCATGTACATGGGCACCACGTGCCACGGGGGAAACTGCTGTGTCAGGGGCAGCACCTCCGGCCCTATGGCGCCGTTGCCTGCGTCTATCACCATCTTGAGGGGCAGGGGATGTTCGACAAACGTCCTCAATCTGTCTATGTATGCGGGCAGCACGGATCTTTGCGAGCATACGCCCGGCGGTTTGCGAGAGGGCCTGTCGTGAGACTCCGCAACCATGCGTTCGAGGGCAGGTAAGCCTGCTGCCCCGGAGAGCGGTATCGCCGCATCGCGGCACAGCTTGAATCCGCTTGATTCGCCGGGGAGGTGCGATGCCGTCACCATGGCGCCGCCGTCGTATGCGCCGTCTATGATGGCGAAGTAGAGCAGCGGGGTGGTGACCATGCCAATGTTCACGACCTGAGCCCCTTCAGCCAATGAGCCTTCGGCAAAGGCATCCGCAAGGGTGGGCGAAGAGAGGCGCATGTCGTATCCGATGACAACACGCTTGGCCTTCAAGAGACGAACGAAGCATGAGCCGACCTTGAAGGCAATCTCCTCGTTGACTTCGTCCGGATAGCGCCCCCTGATGTCGTACGCCTTGAAGATCCCCGCCATTATTCACCCCTTCACGCTCGATGAGGCGCCTTGAGAGCACCCGCCTACCAATCAACTTGTGGATTCCCTGCAGCTTGCTACAGGGAGACCTTTTTCCGCTTCGCTTCGTCGGCAATTAATGGGGCTCAGCGCCCCCTCCAGTGGCGCAAGCCACATGGAGCCTCCCCCCTCACCCTCGCTTTCAGCTCGTTGTTATTGACAATGACGCATCCGAGAATAATACTTAGCATAAGCCACATGGCCCTATTTGTCACATAATAATAGCACGGAGGCGTTATGGATACCGCAAAGAAAGTCCTAGTCTATTCTACGCCAACCTGCCCGTATTGCAAGAGGGTTAAGCAGTTCCTCGAGGAGCGAGGCGTCTCCTATCAAGAGATAGACGTTGCATCGGACAAGGCCGGCAGGGACGAGATGGTGAGCAAGTCAGGGAGGATGGCGGTGCCCGTGATCGACATCGACGGTGTCATCACTGTCGGCTTCGACGAGGCAAGCCTGAAGAAGCAGCTGGGGGAGTGAGAAACCCATGTACGACCTTATCATCCTAGGGGCAGGCCCAGCGGGCATGACGGCAGCGGTATATGCGGCGAGACAGAAGGCAGAAACCCTTCTCTTGAGCAAGGACGTGGGGGGTCAGGTAAACTGGACCCTCTCCATCGAGAACTACATGGGATACCAGTTCATCGAGGGGCTCGAGCTGATACAGAAATTCGAGGAGCAGGTGAGGAAATTTCCCATCGACATCAAGATAGGCTCGGAGATCGTATCGTGCATCAGGGTGCACCAGGGATTCGAGGTAGAGGTGGCTGAGGGCACGAAATACCTCGGCCGGACCGTCATCATTTGCAGCGGCAAGCGGCCCAGGATGCTGAACGTGCCGGGAGAAGAAAGGCTGCGCGGAAGAGGGGTTACGTACTGCGAGGTTTGCGACGGCCCCCTTTTCCAGGGCAATGAGGTGGCTGTCATAGGGGGAGGGAACTCTGCCCTGGAGGCGGTGATCGACATGACAAAGATCGCAAGCCATATCTACCTCGCCTCCCTCACGCCCCTCACGGGCGACCACATACTCCGCGAGAAAGTGGAGGAGGCAGACAATGTGACCATCCTCACCGAGCATGAGACCGTCGAAGTCAAGGGGAGGGATAGCGTTTCGGGGGTACGCCTGAAGGACCTGAAAAGCGGCCATGAGAAGGAGCTGGCAGTCCAGGGCATCTTCGTCGAGATCGGTCTGGCTCCCAACTCGGATTTCTTAAGAGGCACGTTGACGCTCAGCGAGCTTGGGGAGGTAATGATCAACTGCGCCTGCGAGACAGGCATTCCGGGACTTTACGCCGCGGGCGACGTAACGAACGTTCCGGCTAAGCAGATCGTCGTGGCAGCAGGGGAGGGGGCCAAGGCAGCGCTCCAGGCGCACCAATTCCTCCAAAAGTGCTCCGCCTGATCGAGCCGGCTCACGAGAGCCCCAATCGAGCCGCAGCCACTAGCGCTGCTATAGTGGCAGCGGCAGTGAGCTGGATCGACGGACCTTTTGGCCGGCCTCTTGTAGATTCAATTGGAATGAATGACCCCGCTGCAGGCAGCAGGGTATCCAGGACAACGAGCGGAAGCGAGGGTGAGGGGGGAGGCTCCGGCAGCTTTGCTGCCGGAGGGGGTGCTGAACCCCAATAATTGCCGACGGAGCGAAGCGGAAGAAACGTCTCCCTGCAGGGAAGCTGCAGGGAATCCACAAGTTGAAGGGGAAAACTCTTCCCCGAAATTGAAGGGCCAGAAAGGCAAGTATAGGGGCCGTTCCGGGAGGCCATAAAAGAAGGCCTTACGTAACATAGCGACATCATTGACCTCATCGTTCGCCTCCCGCAGGCGGGAGGGCCATGCACAGGGACATCTAGTTTCTTCCATATGCGTTGAAACAATTGGGTTTTCCGCGCTGCCTACCGAGCAGGCATTTTGTACGAACACGAATAGTTACGGGAAGGTACGACTCCCCTTCCACATGTTCTCTACACGTTTTGAACAATCTGTGTGGAAAACGCGCCAAGATGCACAAAGGGGAGGGCTAAGATGGCCGCTCCCTTTGGGAGCAAAAAGGGACCGGTCTCGCGAAAGGCTAGGGTTAAGTGGTCCGGAAATCCAGGCAGGCAAGGCGGGGTCTTGCGAAGAGAATAGTAGCCCTGGCCCTGATTGCTTCTCTGTTCCTCGCGTTCTGGGCCCTCGGCTCGCAGCGGTACCTCACGCTTTCCTACATAAAGGGCTCATCCGAAAGTTTGAGGGCTGCCTACGACCAACACCGTGCGCCATTCACCGCATGCTATTTCCTCCTCTATGTG
>CAYZAF010000130.1:0-5218 GCA_964476435.1 uncultured Syntrophaceae bacterium | reverse complement strand
CAGCTATCGGGTAATGATGGTGCGCACCTTCTCGAGGAGCTCTTCGGGGAAGAGCGGCTTCTGCATGAAATCGACATCCTTTTCTTCGATTCCCTTGTCGAAGATCACGTCGCGGGCATACCCGCTCATGAAAAGGACCTTGACGCGCGGCCTTGCGCTCCGTATGGCGTCGTAGACCTGCCTTCCGTTTTTCTTCGGCATGACGGAGTCGAGCACGACGAGGGAGATGCGCTCGTTCTCCATGAATCTGCCGATGGCTTCATCGCCGTCGGCAGCCTCAACGACCGTGTATCCGCGCTGGGAGAGCAAGTCTCTCAACAAATGGCGCACTTCGGGACTGTCGTCCGCAACGAGGATCGTTTCAGCGCCCTCTCCCGCGTCCTTGGGGGCGACCAGCGCTGCTTCGTCCGGATGGGCCTTCACGGTAGGCAGGTAGATGTGGAAAGTCGTGCCCTCCGAGGGAAAACTGGTGACCGTGATGAAGCCCCTGTGCTGTTTCACGATGCCGTAGACGGTCGAGAGACCGAGCCCCGTACCCTTGCCGACCTCTTTGGTCGTGAAGAAGGGGTCGAAGATCCTTTCCTTGGTGTTCTCATCCATGCCTATGCCAGTGTCCGTCACGGACATGAGCGCATATCTGCCGGTCTTGCCGAAGCCGTGGGTCGATCGGAATTCCTTGTCGATACGGACGACGCTCGTCGCTATGCTCAGGCTTCCTCCATCGGGCATGGCGTCCCTGGCGTTCGTGGCGAGGTTGAAAAGGATCTGATCGATGAGAGTCGTGTCGGCCATGACGACGATCGCTTCGTCTGAAAGGCGCGTGCTCAGGGTAATATCCTCGGTGATGAGCCGCCGCAGAAGGTTTTCCGTGCCCCTGATGATGCCATTGACGTCCACGGGCTTCAAAGACACGGGCTGAAGGCGCCCGAAGGTCAGGAGGCTCTGGGTCAGGTTTACGGCCTTCTGTGACGCCGATAGGATCTGATCGGCGTAGTGTCTCAACGGGTCTGCGTCGCCCAGCTTCATCTGCAGGAGCGTTCCGTAGCCGGTCAGCGCAGTCAGGATATTGTTGAAATCATGGGCGATCCCTCCGGCCAGGGTGCCTATGGCCTCCATCTTCTGTGCCTGGCGCAGCTGTGATTCCAACGTCTTCTCTCTGGTGACATCGACGAAGGTCCCGAAATGGGCCAGCCGGCCGTTATAGGTCGTGGAGGCAGCCAGCACCTTGACCGCGATCGGCGTGCGGTCCCTCGTCATCACCTTCAATTCGAGTTCAATGTTCTCCGGCCTGTCAACGCCTGTGCTGCTCATGTGATCCTGCCATACCTTCCAATAGTCAGGGTGGATGACGTCTGCGAGCTTCATTGCGCCGACTATTTCTTCCCGATCGTATCCCAGGATCGAGCAGAGCCGGCTATTCACAAAGCGGAAGAATCCGTCCTGTACGATATATGAGGCCACTAGGGAGTTCTCCACTACCGTTCGATAATTAGCCTCCGATTCCTGCAGGGCCACCTCGGCTGTTTTGCGTTTCGTGATGTTCTCCGCCGATCCTTCGTAATAGAGAACCCTCCCATGGTCGTCGCACGCGTGACGTACCCGCATCCGGACCCATATGGCCCTGCCGTCTTTCGTATACGTCTGGAATTCGAGGCCCTCCTCGCTTTCAAGGGCGGCTTGGTTTCGCCCGACCCACCTGGCGTCTGCCGGATTGAACCATGACGGATGACCGAGGATGTTTACGCCGATGAGCATGTCTTCGCACGAGGAATAGCCTGCCATGGAGGCCAGCGCCGGGTTGACGGCGAGGAGCCTTCCGTCAGGGGACGACTGGAAGAAACCCTCAGAGGCGTGATCGAAGATGTGGCGGTATCGCGTCTCGCTTCTGTGATGTTCTTCCTCTGCCTGCCTTCTCATGGACATCTCATCCCGCAGGAGCGCGTTCGCCTGCCTCAGGTCGTCGAGAGAACTTTTCAGCTTGCGGTGCATGTTGCCCACAACGAGAACGAGGGGTACTGTCAAGAGGGCTGTCAACGTGAGGGGCGTCAGCCAGGCGACAGGGCTGGCCAGGTAACCGGAGATGTGCGGTCGAACCGATACCATGCCGGTCCAGAATGCGGCGCCGATGAGACACGCACTGATCGTGCCGAGGGACAGGAAGGCCAGGCCCGTTCTTACTCCTATGAAGACGCCGGCCAGGGTGGCGAGCATGGCGAGACTCATCATGCCCGTGCCGGCAGGCCCCAGGGTAAAGAGGGAATGGAGGGCGTCAGCGAACAGGATTCCGAGGAGGATGCGGAAAATGAGGGAAGGGGAGATGCGCTGCCTGCCCCAGAAAAGACACAGGAGAAGCAGGCATATGGGCAGATGCCAGGCGAGCATGAGATGCCACCCGTAGAGGGCCGAACGGAAAAGACCCAGCAACAGGGAGAAGGCAGCGAGGGTCAGTACGAGGGGGTAGCGCTTGCTGAAGACGATGGAGATGACTTGATCGATTTCAGCTGCAGAGTTTACCTCAGGCGAGAGAAGCCGGCGAAGCCAAAACACCAGCGCCCCCCGTCGGCCCAAACGCCTCGATGCAGGGCCCCCATTATCGTTCCCGATCGATTGATGCATCATAAAGTTATACGGCAGAGAGCGAGATTTCTTTAAGGGGTCGGGGTATCTGCTTCTTTTTTTCTGTGGATCCCGGCATCGGTGAGGCCTTCTCGCCCCATTGGGAGCGTCGGCTCGACATCTTCATTGATAGGGATACCCTTCTTCGGCATGTGGCAGTTCACCTCATATCTGTAAAATACGACAGAAAAATCTGCAACATCCCTAAGCAAAGGGAACGGCCGTACGAAAGCCCTTGATTTTGCTGCATTGATTCCGTGGCATGGTTTGTGCTGAATCGTACAAAGCACAGGAGGCAGGCGCGAAATGAGAGAGGTGGGAGTGACGGTCTCGAAAGACCAGAACAACAGACGATTCAGGATATTCTTCATGGAGAACGACGTGCGAAGGGCTTGCAGCGCGTTGGTCTGCGGGGACAGCAGCGACTCCTGCATCAGAATGATGGAGGCGGGTGAGATGACGTGCGAGCTGTGCTACGGGGTTCTGACGGCACTCAGGAAATACCCGGTGAGGATAGCGGCGCACGCTCACAAAGAGACGCCTCCCATCAAAATACCTGCCGGTCCTTGAGGCCCACGGGCTCACGCAGAGCCTCTCGGACCAATGCCGGGTGTGCGATTCTTTTGCTCATCCAGCATTCGCGGGGTTCCTGGTTTTGCTGCGGCCGAAGGGAATACCGAGCTTCCGCATGCGGTACCGCAGGGTGCCAGGATTCATGCCCAAAAGCACGGCCGCGCCGTTTCTTCCCTCGATCCTCCCCTTGGCAGCTTCCAGAACGAGGCGGATGTGGCGCGCCTCGACCTCCTCGAGCCTGAGATGGGCTGACGTATTGGGAAGAGCCCTGTCAAAGGGATTCTCGACCTGCGAAGCCGCCCGGTAAGCCGAGGACGTTCTCTCGAGAAAGGCCATGGCATTGTCCACGACGAGGGTCTTTCCATCCGACTGGATGAGGGCCCTTTCGACCACGTTGGCTACCTCCCGCACGTTGCCGGGCCAGTCGTAGCTGACGAGGCGGTCCATGGCCCCCTTGGCGAGGGTGGGCATCATGCTGAGGCCCATTTCACGAGCCTTCTTCTCCATGAAATGTTCGACGAGGAGAGGGATGTCTTCCCTGCGCTCCCTCAGGGGTGGAAGCAGAATGGGATAAACCCCAAGGCGGTAGTAGAGGTCATCCCTGAAGAGGCCCTCCTTGACCGTCCGATCCAGCTCTTTGTGGGTTGCCGAAATAATCCGTATGTCAACCTTTATGGGTTGCGATCCCCCTACACGCTCTATCTCCTTTTCCTGAAGGACCCTGAGGAGCCTTACCTGGGCCTGAGGGGGAAGTTCACCGACTTCGTCGAGAAAGATCGTGCCCCTGTCGGCGCGCTCGAAGCGCCCCCTCCGGTCCGTAAGGGCCCCCGTAAATGCGCCTTTTTCGTGTCCGAAAAGCTCGCTGTCTATCAGTGATTCGGGGATGGCGCCGCAGTTCACGGTGATGAAGGGACCGCTGTTCCGGGAAGAGAGGCTGTGTATGGCGTTCGCGATGATCTCTTTGCCGGTGCCTGTTTCACCCATCAAAAGAACTGGGCTCGACAGGGGTGCTACTCTGTATACCTGCTCCATCACGTCCCTGAGACCCGAGCTTGCCCCCACTATCTCGGTTCCCACGTTCCTCCGAAGCTCGTTGCTCAGGTACCGGTTGTCGTCGGCGAGTGCGTCCTTCAGCTTCAGCAGCTCGAGGTACTGACGGCTGTTCGCCAGAGCGATGCCCGCCGGCTCATTGACGAGGGACCAAAGCTGGCCGTCTCTTTCGGTGTATCTCCCTATTCCGTTTGCCCGCACTATGAGGGACCCGATAAACTTGTGCTGTATGATCAGCCGGCCTACGATGGCAGAGCAATCCGGCCATTTGAAGTGTTCGGCCAATCTCCCGATGATGGGATCCTGCCGCGCATCGCCGCATATCCTCACGCGGCTGTAGTGTTCGACGTTCTCGAGCTCCCTCCTGAGATCGGACGGCATGTGGACCTTCTGGGAGCCCACATCGAATCCCTTCTCGTCGGCCTGGGCCGCCACCTCCAATGCCCCGAAGTCCTGATTATAGACGGTGAGTATCAGCCCATCGGCGGGCAGAATCGAACTGACGTAGAGAAAACATTGCCAGAGGGCCTCTCCTATGTTGAGGCTCCCGCAGATGCGAAAGGTAAATTCACGAAAGAAGTCGTTCTCCAGCATGTTTCCTCCCTACGCCTCTCCTGACATGGTGGTCTTGTGATATTTTACACTATTACTTCCCCCAGTGGTAGGTATCTGTGGCATTTCATAGTTTCCGGCACCTCGTTAGTGGGGGTGCGCCCCTTTAATATACCTGGCACGGATCTTGTTTTAGCGAAAGAGAAGGGGCAAGGTCAGAACGACGGGAAGGGGGATAAATGGTTAAAAACACTGGCAAAATAGGCGCGTGGTGGCGGCGGATGAGGCCGTTCTTGACGGGTGTATCTGCAAGAAAGCAGGACGTCGTCCTGAAAGCAGGACAAGAGCACCTCGATCTGACCCTGCTCTATCTTGCGGCGATGCCGGACCAGGGGAGAGTCGGCAGGGCATAGACGATCCTCCCGGG
>CAYZAF010000129.1:0-4996 GCA_964476435.1 uncultured Syntrophaceae bacterium | reverse complement strand
CAACTACACCACCACCAACAAGAGCGGCAAGACGGTTCTCAATATCGATCCCGGCTGCACCTCGGGGGCCAACGAGCAGAGCGTCACGACAGGCACGGTCTACGATTACAGGCAGTCACAGACGGCGGACACAACTGACATAAACGTGCAAGGGTTCCAGCAGAGTCAGGCAGGTCAGTATCTCGCAGAAGCCACCCCGTCCAGCGGCGGCACGTCGGGCGTCCTCTTTGTCACGTCGACGGCGAGCGCGACCGGCACCACATTCCCCGCGGTCCGCCTCGTCGATGGCGCCACCCTCTCGAGCCCCCTCACGGTAGCCACGGACCTGCCCTCTTACGTGCAGGGGAACTACAACATGAACAACCCTGTCCCGGCCGCCATCATATCGGACGCGACGACCGTCCTCTCGAACCAGTGGTCGAACAGCTACAATAGCGGGACGACTCTGGAGCCCCAGGGGAGCAGCGCCGGGAGGCTCGTCACGGCACCGTACACCATCAACGCGGACATCATGACCGGCAACTCAGTCACCACATCCTCCGGTTACGGCGGGGGATTCGAGAACTTCATCCGTTTTCTCGAAGACTGGGGTGATAACGGCCAAAAGCAGCAGAGCTTCAACTTCGGGGGCTCCCTCGTCTGCATGTGGGCAAGCCAGAGGGCCACGGCCCCGTGGCAGAATACGGGGATCTACTATAATCCGCCCAACAGAAGCTACACCTTCGGCGTGTTCGGCACGAACTGGCCCCCTGGGACGCCCTGCCTTGTGAGCACGACGAAAGGCACCTGGTCCCACTCTTAGGAGCAAAAGAGCGGCCCCACGACGATGCGCCGCGAAAGGGGGCGAAGGGCGAAAAAGTTTCGCCTTTCGCCCCCTTTCCTTAATGTGGCACGATCTTTGTTTTGGGACCTTCAGATCAAAAGAATGAAATAAAGGGTCTCTCTCTTCTTTTTTCCACGTTTTCCTCTTGCAAAAGCTGGGATTTTTGTTACACTAAGTTTTGTATAAGCGAACAATGGTCGATGGGAGTGAGTTGCTCGACATAAGACAGGTAGACGTCAACGAAAGGAGGTGAAAGGAGCATGACGAAGAAAGATCTGGTCGACAAAGTGGCAGCGGGTGCGGCGATCAAGAAAACACAGGCAGAGAAGGCGATCGATGCCTTTGTTGCGGCAGTCAAAGAATCCTTGAAGAAAGGGGACCGCGTGACCGTGACGGGTTTCGGTACCTTTTCCGTGGTGCAGAGGAAAGCCCGTACCGGGAGGAATCCGCGGACAGGAAAAGAGATTAAGATCCAGGCAAAGAAGGCTCCAAAGTTCTCACCTGCAAGCGCAATGAAAGACTCGTTGGCTTAAAGAAAGCCTAGTGATGCTCGAACAGGGTCCCGGCCGACCCGGGACCCTGTTTCTTTGGCCCTTTGACCCAAAGGAAGGCTTATCCGTAAGCCCTTTCGCCCTTCCCGCTTCAAGAGAAAAGGCATTTCTGAAAAAGGGAGAAAAGCTGATTATCTTTTCAAGAGAGCGGATCGCGGATGGCACCCTACTCTCGTCGTCAATTTCTGAAAATCCTGGGACTTGCAGGAACAGCCGGCCTATCGGGATGCTCCGAAAGGGTACGCCATCTCGTCCCCTATGTGATACCCCCTGAAGATATTGTCCCCGGGGATGCGACCTGGTACGCGAGCACGTGCCGGGAATGTCCTGCCGGCTGCGGCATGCTCGTGAAGAACAGGGACGGCCATGTCATCAAGGTCGAGGGTAATCCCTTGCACCCGGTCAACGAGGGGAAGCTCTGCGCCAGGGGGCAGGCCTCTGTCCAGGGTCTCTATAACCCAGATCGCTACAGGGGTCCGATGAGGGCCGGGCCGAGGGGCCGCATGCTTCCTGTATCGTGGGAGGAGGCCGAGCAAGAGATGGTTGCCCGCCTCTCCGAAGATAATCGAAAAGGCGGGCTCATCTTCCTCACGAACCTCGTCACCGGCGCTGAAGAAGAGCTCATCCGCCAATGGGCGAAAGCGGCTCATGGCGAGCACGTCATGTACGAGCCTTTCGCCTACGAGGGGCTGCGCAGGGCGAACAGGGTCGTCTTCGGCACTGATGCCATACCGGACTACCGCATCGACAGGAGCGACTTTCTCATCTCCTTCGGGGCCGGCTTTCTCGAGACCTGGATCTCGAACGTCCGGTTCGCCCGCCAATTCGCCGCCTTTCACGAGCCGAAGGACGGGAAGAAGAACTGCTTTGTCTACGTGGGTCCCCGCCTTTCCCTCACCGCGGCGAATGCCGACTACTGGGTGCAGGTTCCGCCGGGCGGCGAATCAATCGTGGCCCTCGGCCTCCTCAGGCTGCTTGCAAGAGAGGCCCCGGCAGCTTCCCGCACGGAGCGCCTCTTCCCGGCCATCTCCGCCATCACGCCAACCGTGGTGGAGGAAAGAACTGGCGTGAAGCCTGACGTGCTCTCCGCCCTGGCCCGTCGCATCCTCATGGCCCGGCGTCCCCTCGCCCTTGCGGAAGGCACGACATTCCAGGACCCCCATGCGCTGGAGACGGCCGTGGCCGCCAATCTCCTCTGCGCCCTTTCCCCTGACTGTCCAGAGCTTCTCGATTTTTCGAACCCTGCCTCCCTAGGACGGGTCATCCCTGCGGCTGGCATGAAGGCCCTCGTGGACCGCATGTCGAGCGGGGACATACGGGCCCTCCTCATCTACCGAGCCAACCCCGCCTTCAACCTCCCGCCCTCGTGGGGTTTTGAGGCGGCCCTTCGGAAGGTCCCGACTGTCATCAGCTTCTCCAGCCTCCCGGACGAGACGAGCCGGCTCGCCGGGCTCCTCATGCCCTCCCACACGTTCCTCGAATCATGGGGAGAATACAGCCCGAACCTTCGTGTCACGGGCCTATCCCAGCCTGTCATGGGGTCCCTCTTCAGCACGAGGCCCCTCGGGGACATGCTTCTCTCTTCGGGAAAGAAGCTCGGCAAGGAAGAGGCCTTTCAGGAGAAAGACTTCTACGAGGTGCTCCGGAAAGGGTGGGATCGCAGGCGGCAAAGCACGGGCTCCGGGCCTGAAGCATTCTGGCAGGAGAGCCTGAAGCGCGGAGGCATGTGGGGACCTGAGGCCCGGATGGACGAACGGAGGCGCTCTTCCGGCGAAATCTCCCGACGCGAGACCCCCTTCGCCTTCTCAGTAGGTGCAGGCCCTTCTTCTCCTCGCAAGGCAGGGACATTCGACTTCATCTGCTACCCCACCATCAAGTTCTTCGACGGACGCATGGCGAACAGGCCCTTCCTTCTGGAGATGCCCGATCCCGTCACCATGGTCACGTGGGACGGGTGGGTAGAGATTAACCCCGAAACGGCCAAGGCCATGCACATCGCGAAGGGCGATGTCATTGTCGTCAAGGCCGGCGAAAGGGAAATAAAGGCCCCGGCCTTCCCCTACTGGGGGGTTCCGGCCAACACCCTGGCGATGCCCATAGGCCAGGGCCACGACCGGACATTCAGCCGGTATGTCACGGAAAGCAGCGGCAACCCGGCCCAATTACTCTCCGGCCTGCTGGACCCATTTGAGGGCCTCCTCTTCTTTTCCCCTGGGGTGACCATCGAAAAGACCGGACAATTCGTTCCCCTCGCGAACACGGATGGAAGCAGCTACCAGCACGACAGGGGCATTGCCCAAAGCCTTTCACAGGAGCGTTACTCTGCCATCCGGAGCCAGTCGCCCCGGATCACCATGCCCCTGCCTTCCGGGTTCGACGAAAAGAGGGACTTCTATCCGCCCCACGAGCACGTGGACTACCGCTGGGCCATGGCCATCGACCTCGACCGCTGCATAGGCTGCCAGGCGTGCGTGGCAGCATGCTACGCGGAGAACAACGTGGCCATCGTGGGCAAGGCAAATACCCTGAAAGGCCGGGAGATGTCATGGCTCCACATCGAGCGGTACTTCGAGCCAGTTCAGCCTTACGTCCGCTTCCTGCCAATGCTCTGCCAGCACTGCGACGAGGCACCGTGCGAATCCGTCTGCCCGGTCTTTGCCCCGAACCACAGCAAGGAGGGCATCAACAACCAGGTGTACAACCGGTGCATAGGAACGCGCTTCTGCAACCAGAACTGCCCCTATAAGGTGCGCAGGTTCAACTGGTTCACCTTCGCCCATGACTCCCCTCTGGAATGGCAGCTCAATCCGGATGTCACCGTGCGTCAGAAAGGGGTCATGGAAAAGTGCTCGTTCTGCATACAGCGGATCGTGAAAGCCAAGGCCGTCGCCGTCACCGCAGGCAGAAAAGTGAGGGACAACGAGTTCACGACCGCCTGCGCCCAGACATGTCCTGTGGATGCCATTACCTTCGGCAACCTCATGGACCCGAAGAGCGCCGTATCGCTCAAGGTAAAAGAGGCACGGGCGTACCAGGTGCTCGGACACCTGAACACGAAGAGCGCCGTTATCTACCTGAAAAAGATCACCCAGGAACTGGAAGGGTAAGTAGGGAATCTTAGGACAGCTGCAATGGATATCAGGTATCAGGACATCGACAAGGAGATCCTCCGGACCTTGGGGAAACCCCCCCGGTCCTACTGGGCCGTTGTCTTCCTCCTCCTCATGGGGGTCATCTGGGGCGGCTGCTGCTGGGGCTATCAAATCGCCACTGGCATGGGCGTTGCCGGGTACAGGCCGTCCGTCATGTGGGGCATCTATCTTGTCAATTTTGTCTTCTGGGTGGGGATTGCCCACTCCGGGACCCTCATCTCCGCGATCCTCTACCTCTTCAGGGCCCGGTTCCGGACCCCCATATCGAGGAGCGCCGAGGCCATGACCATCTTCTCCGTCATGATCGCCGGCATGTTCCCCATCATCCACCTCGGCCGCACGTGGATCTTCTACTGGCTCATTCCCTACCCGAACGAGCGGTTCCTCTGGCCCGATTTTCAGTCGCCCCTCATCTTCGATTTTCTCGCGGTCTCGACGTATCTCACGGTGAGCATCCTTTTCTGGTATAC
>CAYZAF010000128.1:0-3232 GCA_964476435.1 uncultured Syntrophaceae bacterium | reverse complement strand
GCACCCCCTCCAGCGGCAGAGCCGCATGGAGCCTCCCCCCTCACGACTCGCTTCGCTCGTTGCCACTGGGTTCAGCACCCCCTCCAGCGGCAGAGCCGCATGGAGCCTCCCCGCTCACCCTCGCTTCGCTCGTCCTTACCGCTGGTTCAGCACCCCCTCCAGCGGCAGAGCCGCATGGAGCCTCCCCCCTCACGACTCGCTTCGCTCGTTGCCACTGGGTTCAGCACCCCCTCCAGCGGCATCAGCCACGACCCGCTTCGCGCACTGCCCCGGCCTCCTTCGCTCAACGGCCTGTCTTAGCGCACGTGCCCACGGCACTCGACCTGTCCTGGTGATTCCAAAGAGCTACGTGGGTGGCAACCCTTCCCGTCGTTTGCGCAAAATGGGGGGGAGAGGTTATTGTAAAGAGCAAAAAGTACGGGTAAAGGAGCAAAAACATGTACGAGCAGGGAGTTATCAGGCCGCCCAGTGAAGCCATGAGCCTCCTGGTAAGGGTAAGCAGGAATTGCCCCTGGAACCAGTGCGTCTTCTGTCCGGCCTACAAAGGCACGAAGTTCTCGAAGAGGACCGTCGATGAGGTGAAGAGGGATATCGACGCTATGGCAATTGAGTACAGGAGTTCCCGCATTACTTCGGCTTTTCTGCAGGACGCCGACAGCCTTCTGCTCCCCACCGAGGATTTGATCGCCATTCTGGAATACTTGAAAGAGCGATTCCCGCGGATAGACAGGATAACTACCTATGCCCGCGCGAGGACGCTGAAGAGGAAGAGCGTCGATGAGCTGGGTCGGTTGAGGGAAGCGGGCTTGACCAGGGTCCATGCAGGCTTGGAGAGCGGCTCCGCGAAGGTCCTGCAGTTGATAAAGAAGGGACTGACGCCGGAGGAAATCGTGACCGGAGGAAGGCACGTAATGGAGGCGGGGCTCGAGCTCTCCGAATATGTAATGCCCGGCATCGGCGGCTGCGCCCTGAGTGAGGAACACGCCATTGAGACGGCTCATGTGCTCAACGACGTGCGGCCTCACTTCATCAGGATACGGACCTTTGCCATGCATCCGAAATCGCCCATGCGGAAGATGGTTCAGGATGGCACCTTTATACCCATGAACGACGGGGAAATCGTAGGCGAGATACGCCTCTTGGTTGACCACCTCGACGAGACGCACAGCTATTTTTCGTGCGACGATTTCAGCCTCAATCTCCTCATGCAGGTAGATGGTTTTCTCGATGAGAAGAAGGAGTCCATGCTCGAGGAGCTCGACGCTTTTCTCTCACTCTCGAAGAGGCAGCAGCAGGTCTACATTCTTTTGCAGCGGTCAGGCTACTATCGTTACCCATTGAGCGTCGTCCGAGACGGGGCCGTTCTGAACCAGGTGGTTCCGGAGATCGAAAAGCTCGAAAAAGAAGGGCAGGAAGGCTTCGACCGATACATAGACGTCCTCAAGTCGTATCAACTGCCTCAGCCCCAAACGGACGATTGGCAGTAGAGCAGGCCTTTCGAAGGGAAGGGAAGGTTTCTTCCGCTCAAATCTCCTCTGTGCCGGTAGCTGCCGCGGGGTGTGGAATGGACCGAACCCCGTGCTTTCGTCTCTTCGACCGGTGTCGGTACCTATTCGTGAGGACTTCTGCGAGCCTCCCCAGGAATAGGGATATCAGGACGGCCACCAGGAATAAGATGAAAATCATGGAAAGCATCTACGACTCCTCCTATGGGCTTTTCGTCCCCCGAAGGGTATTATCGCCCGTCGCAAGGCGCAAGTTAACGGACCTTTCGTCCCATCCCCGGCTTTTTCCCGCATGCTCGTGGAGCATCGATAGACAGCCTTTTTGCGGATCGCCTTTGGCGGGAAAGCCGCGGCCTAGGGGTTGAAGGAAAGGGCGCTGAGGATGCGCCTGATGAGGAAGAGGCGTGAGAGAAGGTATGCCTCGAAGGAGGCCTTGCACCTCCTGAACGCGTCGACCGCTCCACCCGATAGCACCTTATCCCCCATGGCTCCCCCATCAAGATTGCGGCAAGGATACGTATTCAGGTACATACTCTGTTATCGCCCACGCCGCGCAAGAGTTAAGACGGAACTGCTGCGTCTACCATTCATAGGCCAAAGGGGTTATACTTCCTAAGAAAGGCGACAGGGGAAAGGGAGCGGCGGTGGACCAAAAAGACTATTATCACGTGCTTGGTGTGGAAAAGGAGAGCGGCCAGCAGGAAATCAAGGAGGCATACAGAAGGCTCGCTTTCCAGTATCACCCCGATAGAAATGAAGGAGATGCTGCTTCGGTAGAGAAGATGAAGGAGATCAACGAGGCCTATGCGGTACTGTCGGACCCTCACAAGAGAGGCAGGTACGACGCGCTTCATCAACAGTACGGCTCGGCGGCCTACGATCGCTTCAGACAGACCTACTCCGAGCGGGACATCTTCAGGAACACTGACATCAACCAGGTCTTCGAAGAAATGGCCCGCGCTTTTGGATTCAGGAACTTCGACGAGGTATTCCGGGGGGCCTACGGCGCTCAGCGGGAGACAGTGTTTCAGGGACCGGGAATGTTCGGCAGGGTGATCTTCTTCGGTCCGGGGAGGCGTGGAAGGGAGAAAGCCGACGCTCTGGCCCCAGAGAGGCCCGGCGTACTGACCCGCGCCCTCGACAGACTCATGCGATACGCGCTGGGAAAGGTGGCAGGGCGTATCAGAGGGCAGGCAGGGGAGGATGTGTACGAGAGGATCACCCTTGACGAACGGGAGGCAATGCGAGGGGGGAAGGTCGTATACCTCGATCAAAGAAGGTCGAGAGAAGTGAGTATCGCCATTCCGCCCGGGATCAGGGAAGGGCAGATGATCAGACTGAAAGGAATGGGAGGAGGGTCGGAAGACAAGGGCGACCTCTACCTCAAGGTGGAAATAAGGCGCCCCCTCCTGAGAAAAGTAAGAGAATTCCTGAGAATGTAGCGCACTTACTGGGGAGGGTCATGGGCAGGGACAGATTGTCAATGACCCCTGCTGTCCGCATGCTGCGGGACCACGGGGTGGAGTTCGCCGAGCGCCATTACAGGTATGTGGAGAAAGGAGGCACGGCCGTTTCGGCGATCGAGCTGGGCGTAGACGAGCACCGCGTGGTCAAGACGCTCGTCATGGAGGATGAAGGGAAACATCCGCTCATTGTCCTTATGCACGGCGACAGGGAGGTATCGACCAAGGAGATGGCCCGGCTTCTGGGGGTAAAGAGGGTTGGGC